>CAMPHL010000310.1 GCA_946885905.1 uncultured Pseudomonadota bacterium
GCGTCGGAGTCGGCGACGAAGCGGCCCTCGCCATGGGCGATGGGCAGGAGCATGGCGTCGTCGGGCCACCCCCGGTCAATCTCGGAAAGCGGACGTGTCCAGATGCAGGCGCTTCCGGGGGCGGGCTCGATCGGCTTCACCTTCCCGCCGCCCAGCTTCTTCCTCGCCGGCACGAGCTTGCCGGAATGGGGCTTCAGCCACTTCATCCACTCGCCCCACCAGCTTCCGGGAATCTCCTTCGCGCCGTTGAACCACTGCTCGGGGCTCTCGCCCAGCTTGTCGTTGGTCCAGTAGCTGCGCTTGCCCTTGGAGGCCGGGTTGATCGTGCCCGCGATGTGGCCCGATGCGCCGAGCACGAACTTCACCTTGCCGCCGAGCGTGCGCGCGCTCTCGTAGCCGCCCTTCCAGGGCACGATGTGGTCCTCGCGGGCGGCGAAGACGAACGTGGGCACCTTGATGCGCTTCAGGCTCACCGGCACGCCGCACATGGTGAGGGCGTCGGGCTGGCGAAGCTTGTTGTCCTGGTACGTGTTGCGCAGGTAGTAGGCATACATCGGCCCGGGCAGGTTGGTCGCGTCCGAGTTCCAGTAGAGCAGGTCGAACGCGGGCGGCCGCTTGCCCTTGAGGTAGTTGTTGACCACGTACGACCAGACGAGGTCGTTGGCGCGCAGGCTCGAGAACGCGGTGGCGAGCTCGCGGCCGGGCACGAGCCCGCCCTTCGCCAGCTGCTTCTCGCGCTTCTCGACGAAGTTCCTGTCGATGTAGACGCGGATCTCGCCCACGTCGTTGAAGTCGAGCAGCGTCGTGAGCAGGGTGAGGCTCACCGCGGGGCTCGCCTTCTTCTTCTCCAGCACGGCCAGCGCCGCGGCGACGAGCGTCCCGCCGATGCAGAAGCCCAGGGCGTTCACCTTGGCCGAGCCCGAGATCGCGACCGCTTCCTCGAAGGCCTCGATCAGCGCCGCGATGTAGTCGTCCCACGTGAGATGCGCATGCTGCTGCTTCACGTTGCGCCACGACACCATGAATACGGTGTGGCCCTGCTCGACGGCGTACTTCACCAGCGAGTTCTCGGGCTGCAGGTCCATGAGGTAGTACTTGTTGATGCACGGAGGCACCATCACGAGCGGCCGCTCGTGCACCTTCGCGGTGAGCGGATCGTACTGGATCAGCTGGATGAGCTCGTTCTGGAACACCACCGCGCCCTTCGTGGTGGCGATGTTGCGGCCCACCTCGAAGGCGCTCTCGTCGGTCATGGAGATGCGCCCCTTCTCCATGTCGGCCATCAGGTTCTTGATGCCCTCCTGCAGCGTCTCGCCGCGGCTCTCGAGCGCGGCCTTGAGGGCCTCCGGGTTGGTGAGCAGGTAGTTCGACGGGGCGGCCGCATCCAGGTACTGGCGCATGAAGAAGCGCATGCGTTGCTTCGTGGGCGCGTCGAGGTTCGCCTCCTCCACCGCCTGCATCATCATTTCGGAGGTGAGGAGGTACGAATCGCGGAAGTAGCGGAACACAGGCAGCGCGTCCCACTCCGGCGCGCTGAAGCGCTTGTCGGGCGCGCGCCCGGCGTCGCCCTTGCCGGCGCGGGGCTGCAGCGCGCCCATCCAGAGCTTCATCTGCTCCTGCATGTAGCGGCCCTGGAGGTCCATCATGGTCTGCGGCTTGGCGCTCATCGCCTCGAGCCAGGCGCGGTAGGCCTCGGCGAAGCCGCTCATGACCTGCTGGGTGGCGCCCTCGCCCGAGAGGGTTGCGGAGAGCTTCTGCTGGGATTCGCGCAGCCTCGCGGCCACTTGATCGGTATCGACGCGGGAGGTTCGTGCCATGGAGAATTTTAGCTCAATGTCCCGGCGCGAGACCCGCCCGTATGGCCCAGATGCTCGCGATGCCCAACGCGATGAATGCCACCTGCAGCAGCGTTTCGGCCGGCGCCGTGCGCCGCTGCAACCCGGGAATGAGGTCCGCCACCGCGACATAGATCATGCTCGCCGCCGCGATCGCGAGGATGTCCGGGATCCAGACGCTCACGTGCGAGATCGCGAAGTAGGCGATCAGCGCCCCCGCGACGGTGGCGAGGCCCGACAGCGCGTTCATCGCGAGGGCCTGGCGCCGTTCGAAGCCGGAATGCAGCAGCACGAGGAAATCGCCGATCTCCTGCGGGATCTCGTGCGCGATGATCGCGACGGCCGTCACCACCCCCAGCCGCACGTCGGCCAGGAAGGCGCCGGCGATGATGACGCCGTCGGTGAAGTTGTGGAACGCGTCGCCCACCACGATCATCCAGCCGGTGCGTCCGTGGTCTTGCGCGTGGTAGTGCGCGTGGCTGCCGGGCTGCGCGCCGGGTTCGTCGTCGCTGTGGTGGTGGTGGCGCCAGAGCAGGACCTTTTCCAGCACGAAGAAGGCGAGCAGCCCCAGCAGGAGGAACCCCGCGATGCGCCCGGGATCGCGGGTCTGCTCGAAGAGGTGCGGCAGGAGGTCGAGGAAGACGGCGCCCAGGAGCGCGCCCACCGCGTAGCTCACCACCGTCGGTATCCACCGCGCCTGCACGCGGAAGGCCACGAGCGCCGCGATCGCGAGCGAAAGGGCCGCGCCGCCGAGGCAGGCGAGCAGGATGTAGGCGAGGATCACGGCGCGATTATCCCGATATCCAGATGAAGGCGCCCATGCGCCCGCTCCGCTGCGCGCGCCGGTAGGAAAAGAAGCGCTCCGGCTCGTTGCGTGTGCAGAACCCGCCGCCAGACACCTGCGTCACTCCCGCGCGCGCGAGCCGCATGCGCGCCAGCGCATAGAGGTCCGCCATGTACTTGCCGGGCTTGCCCTGCGCGAAGGCGCGGTCGGTCCCGGGGTCGTCCTTCGTGAACGCCTCGCGCACTTCCGGCCCGACCTCGAAGGCCGCGGGGCCGATCGCGGGTCCCATCCAGGCGAGCAACTCCCCGGGAGGCACGCCGAGTGCTTCGACGGTGTTCTCGAGGACACCGCCGGACAGCCCCCGCCATCCCGCGTGGGCGACGCCCACATGGCGTCCCGTCCGGTCGGCGAAGAAGACCGGCATGCAGTCGGCGATGAGGACCACGGCAACCTTGCCCGGGGTCGAGGCGATGGCCGCGTCCGCGCGCGGTCGCTCGCCGGCAGCGACTCGCTCCAGGATGGCGACATCGCTGCCGTGGACCTGGGCCAGCCACACCGGGTCCGAAGGCAACTCGGTTCGCACGATGGCGCGGTTGCGCGCCACGTTCTCCGGCACATCGCCGCTCGACAGCCCGAGGTTCATGCTCGCGTGCTCGCCCGAGCTCACGCCGCCTTCGCGCGTAGTGACGAAGGCGCGCACCCGCGCAGGCGCCGGCCAGTCCGGGACGAGCCATTGCGGAGGCAGGCTCAGACGACCTCCAGCAGCGCCTTGAAATCCCCCGGCAGCGGCGCTTCGAACCTGACTGCCTTTCCGGTCGCGGGATGCTCGAACGCCAGCTTCCACGCATGCAGCGCCTGGCGGCGAAAAGCGCCGCGCGCCTTCCCCGCGTACACGGCGTCGCCCTCGATGGGATGGCCGATCGAGGCCAGGTGCACGCGGATCTGGTGCGTGCGGCCGGTCTCCAGGGTGCATTCGAGCAGCGTGTGCGCCGCGAACCGGCGCTTGACGCGATAGTGCGTGACCGCGGGCTTGCCGCTCGCCACCACGGCCATGCGCGTGCGCTGCACCGGATGCCGGCCGATCGGGGCGTCGATCGTGCCGCCCTCGGCGACCGTGCCGCGGGCGAGCGCGAGATAGGTGCGCTTGACGGTGCGCGCCTGCAGCTGGCGCACGAGCGAAGCCTGCGCGGCCTCGGTCTTGGCGACGACCAGCAACCCGCTCGTGTCCTTGTCGAGCCGATGGACGATGCCCGCGCGCGGAAGCTCGCCCGCACCCTTCGCGTGATGCAGCAGGGCGTTCAGCATCGTCCCCGACC
>CAMPHL010000311.1 GCA_946885905.1 uncultured Pseudomonadota bacterium
CGGCGATGGTGCTCGTGATCGGCGAGGGCCTGCGGCTCGTGATCGACGAGGGCTTCGCCCGCGGCCAGGCCCACTTGCTCGACCAGACCCTGGCGGCGCTCGCCGCGATGATCCTGGCGCTCGGGCTGCTCAACTGGGTGCGGGTCTACAACGTCTACTGGATCGGCGCGCGCTTCACGGCCGACTTGCGCCTGCGCGTCTACGACCACCTGCTGCGGCTCTCGCCCGGCTTCTACGAGGACGCGCGCACGGGCGAGGTGGGCTCGCGCATCACCAACGACGTGACGCTCATCGAGGCGTTCATGGGCGGCACCTTCCTCTATGCGCTGCGCATGGCGCTCACGATGGCCGGCTGCGTGGTGATGCTCTGCTTCACCAGCCTCAAGCTCGCGCTGCTGGCGCTCGTATGCATGCCGCTCGTGCTGCTGCCGATCGGCCTGCTGGGCTCGCGCGTGCGGAGCATGTCGCGCGCGGTCCAGGACCGTGTGGCCGATGTGTCGGCCCACGTGGACGAGACGCTGCACGAGATTCGCACGGTGCAGGCCTTCGCGCACGAGGATCGCGAGCGGCTCACCTTCGGGGAGCGCGTGGAGGGGGTCTTCGCTGTCGCGGCCCGGCGTTCCAGGTACCTCGCCGGCCTCATCGCCACCGTGATCGTGCTCGCCTTCGGCGCCGTCGGCATGCTGCTTTGGGTCGGCGCGCACGACGTTTTCGCCGGGCGGCTCTCGGCGGGCAGCCTCACGGCCTTCATCTTCTATGCGGTGATCGTGGCCAACGCCACCTTCGTGCTGGCCGAAGTCTACGGCGAGCTGCAGCGCGCCGCAGGCGCCTCCGAGCGACTGCTCGAGCTCCTCGGCACCAGCCCCACCATACGCGCTCCCGCCACGCCGCGGCCGTTGCCGCAGCCGCCGCGCGGGGAGATCGCCTTCGAGGACGTCACCTTCCGCTATCCCTCGCGTCCCGACCATGCGGCACTGCACGGCTACTCGTTGACGGTGCGGCCGGGCGAGGCCGTGGCCCTCGTGGGCCCCTCGGGTGCCGGCAAGACCACGGTGTTCCAGCTCCTGCTGCGGTTCTACGACCCGGTTTCGGGCGCCGTGCGCGTCGACGGCGTGGACGCGCGCGAGGCCGACCCGCGCGAGCTGCGGCGGCGCATCGCGGTGGTCGCGCAGGAGCCGGTGATCTTCGCGACCAGCGTGCTCGAGAACGTGCGTTATGGCCGGCCGGGCGCCACCGAGGCCGAAGTGCGCTCCGCGCTCCAGGCCGCCTACGCCTGGGACTTCGTCGAGCGCCTCGCCGGGGGAATGGACACGCAGCTCGGCGAGCGCGGCGTGAAGCTCTCGGGCGGGCAGCGCCAGCGCATCGCGATCGCCCGTGCCATCCTGGCCGACCGCGCCATCCTGCTGCTCGACGAGGCGACGAGCGCGCTCGACGCGGAAAGCGAGAAGGCGGTGCAGCTCGCGCTCGAGCGGCTCATGCGTGGCCGCACGACGCTCGTCATCGCGCATCGCCTCGCGACCGTTAAATCATCGAGCCGCATCGTCGTGATGGACAACGGCCGGATCGTCGCCAGCGGGACGCACGCGTCGCTGGTTGCCGACAACGGCCTCTATGCACGCCTCGCCGCACTGCAATTCGCCGCGGAGGCGAGCAGCGTCGAGTGATGCGCAAGAAAACCTTTGGAACACGGATGAAACGGATGAATCGGATGAACACGGAGCACGGGCATATCGTCCCTGGCTCCATGGGATCGAGGCACGAATGATTGGCCGTTATCCGTGTTTATCCGATTCATCCGTTTCATCCGTGTTCCGGAGGTTTACCGGCTGCCTGGTCGCAGTTGTCCTGCAGTCGGTCGCGGTGGCGGCGGAGCCCACGCCCGACGATCCGTTCCGCTACCTCGAAGACCGCAACGACCCGCGCACGCAGCAGTTCTACCGTGCGCAGGCGCAGGCCACGCAGGAGCAGCTTTCGAAGCTGCCCGGAAGGGCCAAGATGCTCGCTCGCGTGCGCCAGCTCACGGAGGCGGCTACCTCGGTCACCAACCTCAAGCTTGCCGGCAAGCGGGTCTTCTACTTGCGCCAGGGGCCCGGGCCGGGGCAGGCCGCGCTCTGCATGCGGGAAGGCTTCCAGGGCGCCGAGCGGGTGCTCCTCGATCCGTCCGCGCACGACGAGGGCCCGCTCAAGGCGGCGGTCGACTGGTTCGCCCCATCACCGGACGGGCGGCACGTCGCGTATGGCGTGTCGCGCGGCGGCGACGAGGCCTCGGTGCTGCACGTCCTCGTCGCCGACGGCCCACGCGACCTGAAGGTCGCCATCGACCGCGCGCGCTTCAACGAGCACCTCGCGTGGCATCCCGACGGGCGGTCCTTCTACTACGCCCGCATCCCGGCCGGGAACGCGGGTCCTCGCACGTACGCCAACATCCGTGTCTATCGCCACGTGCTGGGACGCGCCGCCGCCTCGGACGAGGTCGTGTTCGCGCCCGGCGTCGGCGGGGCGCGCGATGTTCCCGAGTTCGCGCAACCTTCGCTGCACGTCCCCGTCGAGTCGCGGTTCGCATACGCGGTCGTGCGCGAAGGCGTGCGGCGCGAGATCGCGGTCCACGTCACCGAGCAGCGCGACCTCGCGCAGGGCCGTCCGCGCTGGCGCAAGCTCGCCGGCTTCGAGGACGAGGTGCTGGCGATCGAGGGCTGGAAAGGCGACCTCTACATCCTTTCGAAGAAGGGCGCTCCCAACCACCGGATCCTCCGTGCGGCGGCCGATGCCCCCAACCTGGCGGCCGCGCGCGTGGTCGTGGCGGAGGACGACGTCGTGGTGCGCTCGATGGGCCTCGCCCGCGACGCCCTCTACCTGCGGACGATGGAAGGCGGGTCCGATCGTCTCGAGCGCGTGCCCGTCGGCTTGCTGGGGCGGGTGCGCAAGGCCGAGTTCATCCGCACGCCCTTCGATACCGCGATCGCGGAGCTGGAGACGCATCCGGAGCAGCCCGGCGCCGTGCTGAGGCTCCAGGGGTGGATCGAGGCGCCGAAGATCGTGCAGGTCGACGCGCGCACCGGCGACCTGCGCGATACGCGCCTGCAGCCGGCATCGGCGGCGGACTATTCGCAGATGGACGAAGTCCGGCTCTACGCGCCCGCGCACGACGGGACGAAGATTCCCGTGACCCTCATGTACGACAAGTCGACGCGGCTCACGGGCGAGCTTCCCACGCTGCTTACCGGCTTCGGCGCGTACGGCCTGCCGCAATCCGCGGCCTTCGACCCGGCCCGCCTCGCCTGGCTCGAACGCGGCGGCGTGTACGCCATCGCGCACGTGCGCGGTGGGGGCGAATATGGCGAGCGCTGGCACGAGGCGGGCCGTGGCGCCGCGAAGGCCAACACCATCCTCGACTTCATCGCGGTCGCGGAATTCCTCGTGCGTTACGGGTTCACCAACCCGAGCCGCCTCGCGATCCTGGGGCGCAGCGCAGGCGGCATCCCGGTGGCCAACGCCGCGCTGAGGCGCCCCGAGCTTTTCGCCGCGATGGTCGGGCAGGCGCCGCTCGCCGACCTCACGCGCATGGAGCAGGCGCCGCACGGCGTGGCGCAAGTTCCCGAGTTCGGCAGCGCGGCGACGCGGGAAGGCGAGGAGCGGCTTCGGGCGATCTCCGCGTATCACCACGTGAAGGAGGGCGCCGCGTATCCGTCGGTCTTGCTCACGGCCGGATACAACGACGCGCGAGTCGAGCCATGGCAGCCCGCGAAGCTCGCCGGGCGCCTGCAGGCCGCGAGCGCGAGCGGCAAGCCGGTGCTGCTGCGCGTGGACTTCGAATCGGGGCACGGACGCGGCACGACGCGCGCCCACCGCGCCGAGGAGCTCGCCGACATCTACTCGTTCGCACTCTGGCAACTCGGCGATCCGGAGTTCACTCCGCCAAGGCAACCTCC
>CAMPHL010000312.1 GCA_946885905.1 uncultured Pseudomonadota bacterium
ACCTTGTGCGAGCGCGCATGGGCGCGCGAGGCGATGCGCGAGGCGAAGGGCGCGAGCCAGCCTTCCACGTTGGGCGCGAAGCCGCCGGTGACCATGAGGCCCACGCCGCCCCGGGCGCGCTCGGCGAAGTACGCGGCAAGCTTGGGAAAATCGCGCGCGCGGTCCTCCAGGCCCGTGTGCATCGAGCCCATGAGGACGCGGTTCCTGAGCGTGGTGAACCCGAGGTCGAGCGGGGCGAGGAGCTTCGGGTAGGGACCGCCCAAGGTCAGCCGAGCTTCCCTATCTGCGCACGGATCTGGGCGAGCTCGGCTTCCTTGTCCGCGAGGCGCTTGCGTTCCTGCTCGACCACCGCGGGCGGGGCCTTGTCGGCGAAGGTGGGGTTCGAGAGCTTGGCCCCGGCGTTGGCGATCTCGGCCTCGACCCGGGTCGCGAGCTTCTCCAGGCGTGCCTTCTCGGCGGCCTTGTCGATCTCGATGTGGAGCATCACCCGACCCGCGGGCGTTACCGTGACCGGCGCATCGCGCGCCGGCAGGTCCTTCACGAGCTGCAGCTCGGAGATGCGTGCGATGCCCTTGATCGCCTCGGCGTGCTGCACCATGTATCCGGGGCAGTCGGCGAGGTACATGGGGACGCGCGCGGCCGGCGGCACACCCATCGTGGAGCGCAGGTTGCGCGCCGCATTCACGATCCCCTTCACGCCGGCGAGCTCGGACTCCGCCGCCTCGTCGATCTTCGCGTCCTCGGGCTGCGGGTAGGGCGCCAGCATCACGCTCTGCCCGGTCTTGCCGGACAAAGGTGCCACCTTCTGCCACAGCTCCTCGGTGATGAAGGGGATGATCGGGTGGGCGAGGCGCAACGTCACCTCGAGCACGCGAATCAACGTTCGGCGCGTGGCGCGCTGCCCGGCTTCGTTGCCGTTGGCGATCTGGACCTTGGCGATTTCGAGATACCAGTCGCAGTACTCGTCCCAGACGAACTCGTACACGGCGCGAGCGGCGACGTCGAAGCGGTATTCGGCCAGCGCCTCGTTCACCGCGCGCTCGGCGCGCTGCAGCCGGCTCACGATCCAGCGGTCGGCGGCCGAGGGCTCCACCGCGGCGTTCGCATCGAGGCCGGTGTCCTGCCCCTCACAGTTCATGAGCACGAAGCGCGTCGCGTTCCAGAGCTTGTTGCAGAAGCTGCGGTAGCCCTCGCAGCGCTTGAGATCGAAGTTGAGCGTGCGCCCGAGGGTGGAGAGCGAGGCGAAGGTAAAGCGCAGGGCGTCCGCGCCGTAGGCGTCGATGCCCTTGGGGAACTCTCGCTTGATGCGCCTGGCCGCGGTCTCGCGGTGCGAGGCGAGCATGAGCCCCTGCGTGGACTTCTCCAGGAGCGCGTCGAATGCGATGCCGTCGATCACGTCCAGCGGGTCGATCGTGTTGCCCTTCGACTTGGACATCTTCTGGCCCTCGGCGTCGCGCACGATGGCATTGATGTAGACGTCGCGGAAGGCGGTCACGCCCGCGAACTGCAGCGTCGTCATCACCATCCGGGCGACCCAGAAGAAGATGATGTCGAAGCCCGTGATCAGCACGGTCGAGGGCAGGTAGAACTGGCGCTCGCGCTCGAATTGCGCCTCGTCGGGCCAGCCCAGGGTGGAGAACGGCACGAAGGCCGACGAGAACCAGGTGTCCAGCACGTCCGGGTCGCGCGACTCGGGCTCGATCACCTTGCCGGCCGCGGTGGCGTGGCGCTGCGCTTCCTCGAACGTGCGGCCCACGAAGGGCGTGCCGTCCTCGGCATACCAGGCGGGGATCTGGTGGCCCCACCAGAGCTGGCGCGAGATGCACCAGTCCTGGATGTTGGACAGCCACTGGTTGTAGATCTTGGTCCACTCCTCGGGCACGAACTTCGTCTCACCCTTGGCGACTGTCGCGAGGCCCGCCTTCGCCATGCCGTCCATGCGCACGAACCATTGGTCCGAGAGCATCGGCTCGACCACGGCGTCGGAACGCTGCGAGAGGGGCTGCATCAGCTTGTGGACCTTCTTCCCTTCGACGAGGCCCGCGGCTTCGAGGTCGGCCAACACGCGCTCGCGCGCCTTGAAGCGGTCGAGGCCCTGGTACGCAAGCGGCGCGTTCTCGTTCACGGTCGCCGTGAGCGTGAAGATCGAGATCATCGCGAGGCCATGGCGCTGGCCCACCTGGTAGTCGTTGAAGTCGTGCGCGGGCGTCACCTTCACGACACCCGTGCCGAATTCGCGATCGACCGATGTGTCGCCCACGATCGGGATGAGGCGGTCGGCGAGCGGCAGGCGCACGTTCCGGCCGATGAGGTGCTTATAGCGGTCGTCCTCGGGATGCACCGCCACGCCGGTATCGCCCAGCATCGTCTCGGGACGCGTCGTGGCGACAACCAAATGCCCGCTGCCATCTTCCAACGGGTAGCGCAGGTGCCAGAGCGAGCCGTCCTTCTCCTTGCTCTCGACCTCGAGGTCGGACACCGCCGTCTGCAGCACCGGGTCCCAGTTGACCAGGCGCTTGCCGCGGTAAATGAGGCCGGCCTCGAAGAGGCGCACGAACACCTCGGTCACGGCGCGCGAGCGCTGCGCGTCCATGGTGAAGTACTCGCGCGACCAGTCGCAGGAAGCCCCCAGCCGCCGCATCTGGCGCGTGATCGTCGAGCCTGACTTCTCCTTCCACTCCCAGACGCGCTTCACGAAACCTTCGCGACCCAGCGCGCGGCGGCTCGTGCCCTCCTGCTCGAGCTGGCGCTCCACCACCATCTGCGTGGCGATGCCCGCGTGGTCGGTGCCCGGCTGCCAGAGGACGTTGTAGCCGCGCATCCGGTGGTAGCGCGTGAGGATGTCCATGAGCGTCTGCTGGTAGGCATGGCCCATGTGCAGCGTGCCCGTGACGTTGGGCGGCGGCAGCTGGATGGAGAAGGAGGGGCGCTTCGGGTCGAAGCCGGCCTTGAAGTAACCGCGTTCTTCCCAGAGGGGATACCAGCGCGTCTCGATGCCGTGCGGCTCGAAGGCTTTAGCGAGTTCCATGGAGCTCGCTATTTTACGTTACGGCGTTCCAGCTCCTGCCTGATGGCCTCCGCGATCGCGGTGGCGAGCTCCTTGCGAAGGTCGACCAATGCGCCCGATACGGCGGCCTGCACCTGGCCGGCCATCTGTTCGGCGATGCGCCTTTCCACTTCGGCTCGCAGGCGGCCTTCGACCTGCTGCGAAACGCGGTCGAGCACCGCGGCGCCGATCTCCGAAACCATGCCTTGGTCCGCGGGCGGCGTTTCGACGAGCTCGGTGAGCACGGGCACGCCGCCCGTGTCGCTGCCGCTGCCGGGCAGGGGCAGGGAGTGGCGCCGCATGAGGCCGTCGGCCCTCCCGAAAACGTCCTTGTCGGCCACTGGAGTCCTAGCGCTTCTCGGTTTCGATGTCGTTCACGCGGATATCGTAGCCCCGCTTCTGGTAGAAGACGTAGCGCGCGCGGGCGAGTTCCTTGTCCGGTCCGTCCACGCCCACGATCTCCAGCAGGCGGTCGAAGGTCGCGAAGAAGGGCGGCCACTCGTCGGCGAGGTTGAGCAGCACGTCGTGGTGCGGCAGCCCGTCGTCCGAGGACGACAGGATGACCGGCGTTTCGGCCGCGAGCGGCGAGGTTGCGCGCACGTGCGGCACGAAGCCCGTGGCCTGGAAAGTCCAGAGCGCCTTGTCGAAGCGGTCGAGCACCTCGGGGTCGGGCGAGTAGACCACGACCTTGTTGGAGCGGCTCGCCTTCGCCGCGAGGCGGCAGGCGTAGTGCTGCTTGTCCTGGGCGTAGCGGTAGAAGTCGATGCGCGTCATGCCGCGGTCGCGGTCCCGGCCCGGCGGGCCAGGAAGTGCGACAGCAGAGCCACCGGCCGGCCGGTCGCGCCCTTGTCCGCGCCGGACTTCCACGCCGTGCC
>CAMPHL010000313.1 GCA_946885905.1 uncultured Pseudomonadota bacterium
GATCACCTTCTTCTGCTTCGACTTGGGCAGGATGCGCTGCAGCGCCCCCGCCTCGTCGATCACGTCGATCGCCTTGTCGGGGAGGTGCCGGTCGTTGATGTAGCGCGCGGAGAGCTCGGCCGCGGTGGTGAGGGCGTTGGCGGTGTACTTCACGCCGTGGTGCGACTCGAAGCGCGACTTGAGGCCCTTCAGGATCTCGACCGTTTCCTGGATCGAGGGCTCGTTGATGTCGACCTTCTGGAATCGCCGCGAGAGCGCGTGGTCCTTCTCGAAGATGCCGCGGAATTCCTGGTACGTGGTCGCCCCGATGCACTTGAGCGCGCCCGACGAGAGCGCGGGCTTGAGCAGGTTGGAGGCGTCGAGCGTACCTCCCGAGGCGCTGCCGGCGCCGATCAGGGTGTGGATCTCGTCGATGAAGAGGATCGCGTTCGGGTTGTCCACCAGCTGCTTGAGCACCGCCTTCAGGCGCTGCTCGAAGTCCCCGCGGTACTTGGTGCCCGCCAGCAGCGCGCCCATGTCCAGGGCGTAGACCTGGCCCTTGGCGAGGATTTCGGGGACCTGGCTGTCCACGATGCGCTTGGCGAGGCCTTCGGCGATCGCGGTCTTGCCCACGCCCGCCTCGCCCACGAGGAGGGGGTTGTTCTTGCGCCGCCGGCAAAGGATCTGCACCACGCGCTCGAGCTCGGCCTCGCGGCCGATCAGGGGATCGATCTTGCCGTCGATGGCGAGCTGGTTCAGGTTCTGGGTGAAGCTCTCCAGCGCCCCGCCGGACTGCGCTTCGGGGGCCTCGGCCTCGTTCTCGCCCTCCTCCCGCGAACCCGGCGCCTGCGGCGCCTTGGTGATGCCGTGCGAGATGAAATTGACCACATCCAGCCGCGAAACCCCCTGCTGG
Source organism: uncultured Pseudomonadota bacterium (assembly GCA_946885905.1). The sequence continues at coordinate 893 of CAMPHL010000313.1, forward strand.
TGCAGGAAGTAGACGGCGTGCGAATCCTTCTCGCCGTAGATGGCGACCAGCACGTTCGCGCCCGTGACCTCCTTCTTGCCCGAGGACTGGACGTGCAGGATCGCGCGCTGGATCACGCGCTGGAAGCCGAGCGTGGGCTGGGTATCCACTTCGCCGGTGCCGGCCACTGTCGGCGTGTGCTGCATCACGAAGTCGGACAACGCCTTCTTGAGCTCGTCTATCTTGGCCGCGCACGCTTTCAGCACCTCGGAGGCCGAGGGGTTGTCGCAAAGCGCGAGCAGCAGGTGCTCCACGGTGATGAACTCGTGGCGCTTCTGCCGGGCCTCCACGAAGGCCATGTGCAGGCTGACTTCCAACTCCTGGGCAATCATGTTTCCTCCATCGCGCATTGCAGCGGGTGCTGGTGCTGGCGCGAGTATGCGATGACCTGTTCAACCTTCGTGGACGCCACGTCCTTCGGAAAGATTCCGCAGACTCCCCGCCCCTCAGTATGAACTTTGAGCATGATCTGGGTAGCCCGTTCCCGCGTGAGGGTGAAGAAGAGCTGGAGCACCTCGACGACGAACTCCATGGGAGTGTAGTCGTCGTTGTACATCACCACCTGGTACATCGGTGGCGGCTTGACCTTGGCCTCGCTCGGCTTGAGTACGGTGGAACCGTCGGTTTTCTCGGCCATTCGAGGCTGCGGGTGGCGGGGCGTGGCGGAACGTATGCAGTCTAATATGGATAACCGAAGGGGGTTTTTCAACCCCTTCAAGCCCTTGGAGCGTCTTTGCGCTCTCGGCCGGCGTGCTTGACACTACCTGTTACGGCGCGTAAAAAGCGCCTTGGAGTTTGGCGTCAAGGATTCTGCATCGCCTTTTCACGACGTGCGGGGCCTCGATCCGAACGATGTGCGGGACTCCACCCGTTTAACAAGAGGCATAGCAATCGCATGGCAACCGGAACTGTGAAGTGGTTCAATGACGCGAAGGGCTACGGTTTCATCACGCCCGACGACGGCAGCGAAGATCTCTTCGCGCACTTCTCCGCGATCCAGATGCAGGGCTTCAAGACCCTCAAGGAAGGCCAGAAGGTCTCCTTCGACGTGACGCAGGGCCCCAAGGGCAAGCAGGCGTCCAACATCCAGGCGGCATAAGAAAAGGGGAGCAGTATTCGCAGTAGAAAGCCCCTGTGGCTCGCGCCACAGGGGCTTTTTGTCGGGGTCTGGCCCGGTCCTACGCGCCCATCCTGCGCTTGAGCCCCGTGTCCACCGCGTCCATGAACTCGTCGGTCGTGAGGAACGGCTGGTCCGGGCGGATGAGGATCGCGAGGTCCTTGGTCATCTTCCCGGACTCTACGGTGTCGACGCAGACCTTTTCCAGCGTCTCGGCGAACTTCACCACCTCGGGCGTGCCGTCCATGCGGCCACGGTAGATGAGGCCGCGCGTCCAGGCGTAGATCGAGGCGATCGGGTTGGTCGAGGTCGGCTTGCCCTGCTGGTGCAGCCGGTAGTGGCGGGTCACGGTCCCGTGGGCCGCCTCGGCTTCCACCGTCTTGCCGTCGGGGGTGGTGAGCACCGAAGTCATGAGGCCGAGCGAGCCGTAACCCTGGGCGACGGTGTCGGACTGCACGTCGCCGTCGTAGTTCTTGCACGCCCAGAGGTAGCCGCCGTTCCACTTGAGGTTGGAGGCGACCATGTCGTCGATCAGGCGATGCTCGTAGGTGAGCCCCGCGGCCTCGAAGCGCGCGCGGAACTCCTGGTCGTAGACCTCCCTGAAGATGTTCATGAAGCGCCCGTCGTACACCTTCAGGATCGTGTTCTTGGAGGAAAGGTAAACGGGGTAGTTGCGCGCGAGCGCGTAGTTGAAGCAGGCCTGGGCGAAGCCGCGGATCGAGGCGTCGAGGTTGTACATCGCCATCGACACCCCGGCGCCAGGAGCCTGGAAGACCTCGCGCTCGATGGGCGCGCCGCCGTCCTTGGGCGTGAAGGTGAGCTTGAGCGTCCCCGGGCCGTCGAACTTGATCTCGCTCGCCTTGTACTGGTCGCCGAAGCCGTGGCGCGCGACCACGACGGGCTTGTCCCAGTGCTGGACCAGGCGCGGGACGTTCTTGCAGATGATCGGCTCGCGGAAGATGGTGCCGTCGAGGATGTTGCGGATGGTGCCGTTCGGGCTCTTCCACATCTGCTTCAACCCGAACTCCTTCACGCGCCCCTCGTCCGGCGTGATCGTCGCGCACTTCACGGCGACGCCGTGCTGCTTCGTCGCGTTGGCCGCGTCGATGGTCACCTGGTCGTTGGTCGCGTCGCGATGCTCGACGCCGAGGTCGAAGTACTTGAGGTCGACGTCGAGGTAGGGAAGGACGAGCTGTTCGCGGATCTTCTTCCAGATGATCCGCGTCATCTCGTCGCCGTCCATCTCGACGATCGGGTTCTTGACCTTGATCTTGCTCATCGCGCCGCTCTCCCTCGCGTTTTTTGGCTGCAGAATCGAAAAATTATAACAAAGGGGTCGTGTCCGGCTTGCGCCCATGGGTCGACTGCTGCTTCTCAACAAGCCCTACGGGGCGCTCTGCCAGTTCACGCCGGAGGCCGGGCGCGCGAGCCTGGCGGACTTCGTGGAGGTGCCGGGTGTCTATCCTGCGGGCCGCCTCGACGCCGACAGCGAGGGACTGGTGTTGCTGACCGACGACGGCCGGCTGCAGGCGGCCATCGCGGACCCGCGCCACAAGCTTCCCAAGGCGTACTGGGTCCAGGTGGAGGGAGAACCCTCGGCCGGCGCGCTGCGCGCCCTCGAGCTCGGCGTGGAGCTCCGCGTTGGGCCTACGCGGCCGGCCCGCGCCCGGGCCATCGTGGAGCCCGAGGGCCTCTGGCCCCGCGATCCGCCGATCCGCTCTCGTCGACACATCCCCACGGCCTGGCTCGAGCTCGAGCTGCGCGAGGGTCGCAACCGGCAGGTGCGCCGGATGACAGCCGCGGTGGGACTGCCGACGTTACGCCTCGTGCGACACCGGATCGGACCGTGGAACCTGTCGGGCC
>CAMPHL010000314.1 GCA_946885905.1 uncultured Pseudomonadota bacterium
CTCGTAGTCGCCACCGGTGGGCTCACCGTGCCGAAGATCGGCGCCACGCCATTCGCCTATCGCCTGGCCGAGCAGTTCGGCCTGCGGGTCGTGGCGCCGAAACCGGCGCTCGTGCCGCTCGCCTTCGAGCCCGGGCTTCTCGCGCGCTACGCCGAGCTCGCCGGCGTTTCGCTCGAGGCGCTGGCGCGCTGCGGCGAGGGCTCGTTCCGCGAAAGCCTGCTCTTCACGCATCGCGGCCTCTCGGGCCCCGTCATCCTCCAGGTTTCGTCGTACTGGCAGCAGGCCGCGGGGACCGAGCCGATTCGCATCGACCTCATGCCGGGCATCGACGCGCGCGCCTGGCTTTCGCAGCATCGCCACAGCGCCTCGGGCCTCGCCACGCTGCTCGCCGAGACGCTCCCCCGGCGCTTCGCGCAGCAGTGGACCGCGGCCCACGGCTGGAAGGCGCCGGTCACGCAGATGGCGGATCGCGAGCTGGACGAGGTAGCGCGCGCCCTGTCGGACTGGCGTGTGCAGCCGTCGGGAACGCTCGGCTTCAACAAGGCGGAGGTCACGCTGGGCGGCGTCGACACGCGTTCGCTGTCGTCGAAGACGATGGAAGTCACGGAAGTGCCCGGGCTCTACTTCATCGGCGAGGCCGTCGACGTGACCGGCCACCTCGGCGGCTTCAACTTCCAGTGGGCGTGGGCATCGGGGCGTGCCGCCGGGTCGAGTGCCTAGGCCGGACCGAAACCCGCGTTCGCGCGGCGCTCACGCGCCTCGCCGCCGGTGAGCGCGCGCACGAAGGCGCCCGCCGCCTCGCGATCGGTCGCTTGCGCGTGCACGGCGGCTGTGTAGACGGTGTCCAGCTCGAAGCCCCGGGGCAACGGTCCCACGAGCCGCACGCCGGGCGTGGCGAGGATCTCGGTGGCCTGCGTGCAGCCGATGGGGCGGCCGCTGGTCCCGGCAAGCGCGCGCATTGCCGTCGCGCCGTTGGGGTGAGTCCGCAAGCGTGCCTTCAGCGCTTGGTCCAGCCCGAGCTTTTCCAGCACTTTCGCGAAATGGATGCCCGCGGTCGCGCGCGACGGATCGGGAAAGTGGATCGTGTCGGCCGCGAGGAGCGCCCCGCGCAGTCCCGCTTCGCTTCCCACGTCGGGCGCGGCGTCGTGGATGCGAACCGCGATGGAGGTTGGCACGAGGCCCAGGTCGGACGCGCTTGCGCGAACGATCCGCGACTCTTTCTCGAGCCGCTCGATCTGCGGGCGCGTGAGGATCACGATGTCCGCTGGCTCGCCGGCATCGAGTTTCTCGAGCATCGCGCCCACCGCGCCGAAGGAGCCTGCGATCTGGACTCGGCGTTGGGCTGCGACCGCCGAGACCAGCCCCTGCGCGGCGCCCGCGCTCACGAAGCGCAGCTTCAACGGTCGGGGCGAGCGCCGGAGATCTTCACGATGCGCGACCACTTGTCGATGTCCTCGCGCATGAAGCGGCCGAACTCGTCGGCGCTCATCGACATCGCGGTGGCGCCCTGCCTGGACCAGGCTGCGCGCATCTCGGCAGCATTGGCGGCCTTCGTGATCTCGGTGTTCAGGCGGTCCACGATGGCGCTGGGCGTCCCGGCCGGCGCCATGATGCCCAGCCAGATCACCGCCTCGTAGCCGGGCACGCCGGCTTCCGACACCGTGGGCGTGCCCGGCAGCACGTTGGAGCGCGACTTGCCGGAGGTGCCGAGGGCGCGCAGCTTGCCCGCCTGGACGTGCGGCGCCATCGTCGTGATCGCGTCGAACATCATCTGGACCTGGCCGCCGAGCATGTCGGTGCGCGCGCCCGAGCTCCCCTTGTAAGGCACGTGCACGATGTCCACGCCCGCCATCGCCTTGAAGAGCTCGCCCGCCATGTGGTACGGCGTGCCGGGCCCCGACGAGGCGTAGTTGAGGCTGCCGGGCTTCGCCTTGGCGAGCGCGAGGAACTCTGCCAGCGTCTGCGCCGGAACGCTCGGGTGCACCACCATCACGAGGTCCGAGTAGTTCACCGGCGCCACCGGCACCAGGTCCTTCAGGAGCCGGTAGGGCTTGTCCGCGATCAGGGACTCGTTGACCGTGTGCGTGTTCGACATCATGAGGAGCGTGTAGCCATCGGCGGCGCTCTTCGCCACCTCGACGGTGCCGATCACCGCGCCGCCGCCGGGCTTGTTCTCCACCACGAACGATTGGCCCAGCGCCGCCTGCAGCTTTTCCCCGATCGCGCGCGCGTAGATGTCCGCGGGACCGCCGGCCGCGAACGGCACCACGATCTTCACCGTACGCGAGGGATACGACTGCGCCCAGGCCACGGCGGGCAGCAGCAGCGCGAGCGCCGCAAGGGCTTCGAGCAAACGCGTTTTCATCGACCCTCCGGCGTATGGACGGGGCGGCCATCGTATCAGGCCACGCGCGGGCCGGCGGGCTCCTACGCGGAGCAAGCACGGCCGCACACCACCTTCCGGGCGGCTCCGACTTCCGGGGGCGCGCCTGCGGCGCAAGCTGGTCATGGGCAATCCGCATCACCAATGGAGGCATGACATGAAGATCCGCATCCAAGCGGCACTCGCCGCGATCATCGCCGCCGGCGCGCTCGCCGGCTGCGAGAACATGACCCGCCAGGAAAAGAGTGTCGCCACGGGCGCCGCGGTTGGTGGCGTTGCCGGCGCGGCCCTCACCGACGGCAGCGCGCTGGGCACGGTAGGCGGCGCGGTGGCTGGTGGCGTGGTCGGCAACGAAGTCGCGAAGCGCCGGGGCTACTAGCCTCTACGCTTGGCAAAGCAGCCGGCGCCCTCGGGCGCCGGTTTTTTTGTGCTCCGCGTCGGTCGGCAGAACCTGAATCGCAAGAGCCCGCCGAGAAGCGCAGAGGGCCGCAGATAAAAGCCAGGTTGTTTTCGTGCCGGGGCCAACGGCTCGTACCTGTTGGCCGCACGGAGGAAGTGCAAGACCAGGCCGGCAAGACTCGATACCTCCAAGGGGGTGCCCGGTGCCCGACATCGGAGCCTCGGCTTTTTTTCCTCCCACAATCGTGAAAAAGCACAAGCCCCTTCGCCTCGGCACGAAAACAGACCGGGCTTTTCTCTGCGGCCCTCTGCGATTCGGGTTTCGTGTTTCGTGAAGCCCTGAGCGAGGTCTAGGCGGCGCGGCGGCGGCGTTCGTTCGCGATCGAAGCCGGTGGCTGCGGCAGCGAGTGCAGCGGATTGAGCCACGCGAGCAGCGCGGCGTGGCCGTGCGAGTCGGTGTCCTCGGGCATGTAACCGGGCAGCACGCCACAGAACTGGAACCCGTGCGCAAGCGCCGACCGCAAAGCGGGGTCGTCGATCTCTCCCCACACCACGCGCCGCGCGTACTCGTCGGCGGCCATCTCGGCGGCGTGCCCCGAGAAGCCGGGAAGCCGCGCAGTCGTGACGATGCGCGCGAGATTCAGCCGGCGGCAAAGGCGGCGTTGCGCGTGGACGAGCGCGCGCGCGGCGCCGAAGCCCCGGCGGTTCGTATCGGAGACCAACGCCGCGCAATAGAGCGTGTCCCCGCCGGGCTGGTGATTGGAGAACATCCCGTCGCCCGTGACGCTTCGCCAGGTGTGGGAAAGGCGCTGCTCCTCCCACGACACGACGAGCGAGGCCGACGCGCCGACGATGCGCCCGTCGACCAGGGCGAGGAACTGTCCCTGCGGGAAGGCGTGCACCTGGGCTTCGAGCTGGCGCAGCGACCAGGGCGGCACATGGGGAGTCGTATCGCGCTGCACCGCCCGAATCGCCGCGTAGTCTTCGCGGCGGGTGTTGCGCACGCGCGGGGGCTCGGCGCCCACCGGGGCAAGCCGCCAGACATCGGCTAGCGTTCCCGCCTGCCGCCCGGGAAAGATCTGGACCGATCCCATGGATCAGCGCTCGCGCGGGCC
>CAMPHL010000315.1 GCA_946885905.1 uncultured Pseudomonadota bacterium
TCCCGCATCGAGAGCAGCGAAGGCACCGCGACCCTCGACGTCCCGGAGGACTGGCTGCAGGGCCGCACGCTCTTCGGCGGCCTGCAGGCGATCGTGGGGCTCGCGGCGATGCGCTCGGTCGTGCCGGCGATGCCGTTGCGCGCGCTGCAGGTGACCGTCCTCGCCCCGGTGCCCGGTGGCCCGGTGCGCGCGGTCGCACGGACGCTGCGCAGCGGCAAGAGCACGACCCACGTCGAGTCGCGCATCGTCGACGGCGACAACACGCTCTGCCTCATGGTCGGCGTCTTCGGGACCTCGCGGCCTTCCGGGGTCGAGCTGCGCCCGCCGCAACACGCGGTTGCGAACGCAAACGCGATCGAGATGCCGCGGATTCCCGGCGCGGTGCCCAACTTCACCCGGCACTTCAAGGCGCGCTGGCTCGTGGGCGCGCCTCCCGGATCGGGCGCCACGGATGCGGACAACGTGATCGAGCTCGCGATGCGCGACCAGGGCAACGCCACCGAGTACCACGTCGTCGCCATGGCCGACTTCATCCCGCCGATCGCGCTGTCGTGGCTGAAGGCTGCCGCGCCCGCCGCATCGCTCACCTGGATGCTGGAATTGCTGGCCGAGGACGTGGGCTCGCTGCCGCTCGAGGGCTGGCGCGTGGACGCGCGGATGACGGCCGCGCAGGGCGGCTACACCAACCAGTCCCTGGTGCTCTGGGGACCCGGCGGCGTCCTCGTGGCCCTGGGCCGCCAGACGATGGTGGTGTTCGGCTAGAACAAAAGGCCGGCGGCCGAGTCTCACGGTGGAACAGTCACTCGGAGCGAGCCCATGCGAAACGTGAACGTTTCGATCCCGGAAATGGCATTCGTCGCCGCAACGCGCGGCATGGCCGGCGCGGGCATCGGCTTGCTCGCCAGCGGCTACCTGGGCGATCGGACGCGCAGGAAGCTGGGCCTCACGCTGCTCGCCATCGGCATCCTCACGACCATCCCGATCGCGGTCATCGCCCGCAGCCGCGTGGTGCGCTATCGCACCATCCACGAGCTCCCTCCCGAGCACACCGGCCAGTACGACGGACACCAGAAGGAGGCCTTCCTCAGGGCGTTCAACGGCGCCTACCGGAAATACCACCGCCACGAGGCGCGCGCTTTCGAGGCCGCGCACATGGCAGCGATCAAGGCGGGCGAACGGCTCCATTGATCGACCGGCCCGGGCATCGACCGGGGATCGGCGGCATGGATTTTTATGCGAACGCCTTCGCGCCGGGAAGGTCGCAGCCGTATGAATTCGGACCCGCCGCCGAGGGACGACGAGCGAGAAGTGGGCCCGATCGCCGGGCTCATCTGCGTCGTCTACGCGCTCACCGTCATGGTGCTTGCATGACGGCTGTCGTAGTCCGCCGACAGCTTCCCGCGCGCTACATCACCCGGAAATTCTTGAACTGCCAGGGATCGGAGTCCATGTCGGTGCTGAAGAGCTCCGATCGCCCCTTGATCGGGCTCCAGTCGCCGTAGACGCCCACGACCTCGCCGAGATAGGGCCGCGCGATGTCGAGCACCATTTCGTGGTCGAGCGCCTCGGGCTCGACGGTGCCCTCGTTCGGGTTGCGGATCGCCCAGACGATGCCGGCGATCAAGCCGCCCACGACCTGCAGGCTCGTGGCCGAGTTGTAGGGCGCGACCTTGCGCGCCTGGTCGATCGTGAGCCGGGAGCCGTACCAATAGACGCCCTTCTTCGCGCCCATCAGCAGCACGCCCAGCTCGTCCATGCCCTCGACGGTGTCCTCCTCGCCGATGATGCGTTCCTTCTCCTGCAGCTTCCAGTCGCGGCCGGCGAGCTCGTGGATCGAGAGCACCGCGTCGTCGCACGGGTGATAGGCGTAATGCACCGTGGGACGGTACGCCACCTCGCCCGTCGCTTCGCGCACGGTGAGGTAGTCGGCGATCGAGATCGACTCGGCGTGCGTGATGAGGAAGCCGTGGTAGGGACCTTCGAGCGGCGTCCAGCTGCGCACGCGCGTGGCCGCACCGGGCCGCTCGAGCAGGATCGCGGCGTCGCAGCCGAACGCATGACGCCGCCCGTCGTACGGCAAGTGGCGCTCGTGCGTGCCCCAACCCAGCTCGGCCGGCTGCAGGCCCTCGCCGACGAAGCCGTTCACCGACCACGTGTTGACGAACTCGCCGCGGCGCTTGCGCACCTTGCCGACCTGGGTATCGCGCTCGGCAACGTGGATCACCTTGATGCCCAGGCGCCGGGCGAGGCGCGCCCAGTCCTGCGCCCGGGCGGGTTTCTGGATCGAAAGCCCGCGATCGGCCGCGATGTTCATCAGCGCCTGCTTCATCCAGGCCGAAGCGAGGCCGGGGTTGGCGCCCATGGTGAGCACGGCGGTCGACCCGCCAGGCTTCTGCCGGCCGAAGGCGAGCGCTTCCTCGCGCAGCGCGTAGTTCGAGCGCCGCGACGGGCTGATGGAGGGATCGTCGGACCGGCCCGGCCAGGGCTCGGTCACGGTGTCGATGTAGAGGATCCGCCGCGAATGGCAATACTTCATGAGCGCGAGGCTCTCGATTTCCACCGAGACGTTCACCAGGAAGCCGCCTTCCGCGAGGTGCGGGTCCAGCACCGCCTCGTAATTCTTCCTCGTGACGGTTTCCTTCACGTGCTTGATGCCGTACTTGCGGGCGATCTCGATGCCATCCTCGTCCTTGGCGAGGATCGTCACCTGCGGGGGCTGCAGGTCGATCTCGCGCAGCAGGAGCGGCAGGAGGGCCTGGCCGATGCTGCCGAAGCCGAGGATCACGACCTTGCCGGCAAACTCGGCGTGCGCCTTGTTCTTCATCTCCTCACTCCCCGCGAGCCATTGCTGAACCTGGGAGCGTACCGTAGCCTCACGGTTCCCTGAGCGTCACCAGCACCGCGCCCACCGCGATCGACACGATGCCGGCCAGCCGCGCCCTGCCGAAGCGCTCCCCGAAGTGCATGCCGCCGGCCAGCGCGCCGAAGAGCATCGAGATCTCCCGCAGCGGCGCGACCTGGCTCACGGGGGCGAGCTGCATCGCGAAGAGGATCATGAGGAAGGCCGCCGGCGAGAGGATACCGATGATGAGCGCCTCGCGCCTCGAATCACGCACCGCCTCGCGGAAGGAATCGAACACGGCGAGCGCGGCCGGGGCGAAGAGGATCGCGCGGAAGACCTGCGAAACGAAATAGTAGGCGAGCGGATCGGCGTGCAGCTCCACCACCGCCCAGGCGTCGATCAGCGTGTACGTGGTGATCGAGATGCCGGTGAGGATCGCCCAGCCGACCCCCTTGTGCCCGGGGGAAGCGCCCTCGCCGCGCTTCACCGAGAGCAGGACGATACCGGTGGCGATCGCGCCGGCGCCCACCCAGTTGGTGAACGGCACGGATTCCGAAAGCAGCAGCGCCGCGCCCACGACCGTCATCAGGGGCGCCACCCCCCGCGCGACCGGATAGACGGTCGAGAAGTCCCCGTGGCGATAGCCGAGCTGCAGCGCGTTGTGATAGACCACGTGCACGATGGCGCTGGCCGCCGCCGCGAGAAGTGTCCGCGTGTCGCCCCAGCTTCCCGTCTCGATCAACCGGTACACGCCCGCGGGCGCGAGGAATGCCACGGCGATGAGCGTGAAGAGCCAGATGAACCCGACGCCCGCGCGCGCGCGCTTCATCTGCACGTTCCAGTACGCATGCAGGAGCGCGCCGACGACGACGAGGGCGAAGGCGCCGATGCTCATGGGGCGCGCAGCAAGGGACGCATCGCCAGCAGGCCCAGCAACGGTCCCGGGACCAGGATCCACGCCGTGTACGCCCCCATCGAGCCGATCCAACGCGTGGCGAGGTCGATCGAGGCGATGGTGATGGCGAAGCCGATGCTGTTCTGGATCGCGAGTGCG
>CAMPHL010000316.1 GCA_946885905.1 uncultured Pseudomonadota bacterium
AGATACGGGATGCTGAACTTGGCATCGGGCGCGCCTTGCGGGTCGGCAATGCCCGCCACCTCCAGCGCCGCCTTGTAGGTTTCGACCTCGACCTTCTCGATGTCCGCCGGGGCGAGGCCGGGCCGCAGCTCGAGGGCGGCATCGAGGGCCGCGAACGCATGCCCGCAGCACCCGTGGTTCTTGAACGTGATGCGCGTGATGTTGTAGTCGGAGCCGAGCCCGGGAAGCTCGCGGTCCCAGCGCGCGCCGTCCGACATCGCGGCAACGAAGCCCGCTTCGCCGTCGAGCAAATCCTCGGCGCCGGTCACGCCGTTGGCCGCCGCCATGGCAGACATGACCCCCACCGAGGCGGCGTGGCCCGCATGCAACGGCTTGGTCATGGACTCCGAGCGGAACGCCTGCTGCAAGCCCGAGGCGAACGTGCCCGCGGTTGCGAGCGCGTGCCGCATCACGGTCGCATCGCCCGGCGCGAGCAATGATGCGCCAGCGGCCGCGGCGCCGAACACGCCCGCGGTCCCGGTGGTGTGGAAGTACTTGTAGTGCGAGGGTTGAACCGCCGCACCGATGCGCGTCGAGATCTCGTAGCCGATCGTGATGGCCGCGAGGAGCTGCGAGCCATCGAGCCCGCGATCCTCGGCGAGCGCGAGCGCTGCGGAGATCACCGGACAGGCGGGGTGATAGATGGCCTCGCGATAGATGTCGTCGAACTCGACCGAGTGCGAGGCCGAGCCGTTGATCCACGCGGCGAGCGCAGGAAACGCCGTGGTGCCGAAGCCCGGCAGGCTCGAGCGCCCGACGCCCAGCTCGGCCGCGTGGGCGCGGACCAGGTTCACCGCCGGGGACACCTTCGTCCCCGGATAGAGCGCCGCGAACCAGTCGATCAGCGCGCGCTTCGCGTGGTGGACGACCTCGGCGGCAAGCGGCTGGACGGCATCACGCGCGCCATACTCGGCGAACCGCAGCAGCACCGGCGGCTCGGCACGCTGCATCAATTGGCTTTCGCGCCCGTCTTCACCACCACCGGCCGCCAGAACGCGATGTCCTCGGCGATGAATTTTTTGTAGTCCTCGGGGCTGCCACCCTTCGGGGTCGCGCCCTGACGCTCCAGGGCCTCCATCGTCTCCGGCTCCTTGAGGATCTCGTTCACCTGCGCGTTCATCTTGTCGATGATGGCCTTGGGCGTGCCCTTCGCCGCGAAGAGCCCGAACCACGAGCCGTTCTCCAGGCCCTCGTAGCCCACTTCCTTCATCGTCGGCACGTTCGGCAGCGCCTTCACGCGGGTGGGCGCCACCTGCCCGAGGGCGACCAGCTTCCCGCCCTTGAGGTTGCCGATCACCGAAGGAAGCGTGGCGAACATGAAATCGACACGGCCGGCCATCACGTCGGCGACCGCTTCGGCGCCCTTGTAGGGCACGTGCGTGGTCTCGATGCCGGCCTTGTCCGAGAAAGCGGCGCCCGCGAGGTGGGCCACGGTGCCCACGCCCGTGGAGGCGTAATTCAGCGCGCCGGGCCGGGCCTTGGCGTCCTTCACCAGCTCGGGAACGCTCTTGGACTTGTAATCGGGGTTCGTGACCAGCACGTTGGCCACGTCCGCAACGAGCACCACCGGCTCGAGTGCCGTGCCCGGGTCGTTCGCGAGCTTCCGGCCCAGCATCGGCGAGATGGCGATCGGGCCCGACGAGGACATGAGGAACGTGTACCCGTCGGCCGGCTGCGCGACCACGTAATCCGTGCCGAGCGTGCCGCCCGCGCCGGGCTTGTTCTCGACGATCACGGTCTGCTTCCAGTGGTGGGCCAGGCGATTGGCGATCTGGCGCGCGATCACGTCCGTGGTGCCGCCCGCCGTGAAGGACACGACGATGCGGACCGTCTTCGCGGGATACTCCTGGGCCGCGGCAGGCAGGACGGCGGCGACGGCAAGGGCGGCCAACAGGCGCTTCAGCAACATCGGTGCTCTCCTCTCGTGTTGTCGTTGCGGTGCATTGTTGCAGATCGACGGCCCAGCCGGTACAAGGACGCATGGCCATGGACTTTCGACTTTCGGAAGAGCAGCGCGCCTTCCAGGATTCGGTGCGGCGGTTCGCGCAGCGCGAGCTCGCCGCGGGCATCCTCGAGCGCGCGCACAGCAGCGAGTATCCGTGGGAGGTCGCGCAGAAGATCGCCGCGCAGGGGCTGATGGGCATCGCCTTTCCGGAGGCGGACGGCGGCATGGGCGGGACTCTCATGGACGCGGTGATCGCCATCCAGGAAGTGGCACTCGTCTGCCCGCGCAGCGCGGACATTGTGCAGGCGGGCAACTTCGGGCCGATCCGCACCTTCGTCGAGTATGCGAGCGCCGAGCAGAAGACCCGCTTCCTTCCGGACTTGCTCGGTGGCCGCAAGATCGTCTCGCTCGGCATGACGGAGCCCGACGCGGGCTCGGCGGTGACGGACCTGAAGACGAGCGCCACGAAGGACGGCGACGGGTGGCTCGTCAACGGCTCGAAGATCTTCTCCACCCACAGCCCCGAGGCGCAGCTCTTCCTGATCTACGTGCGCTTCGGCCCCGGCGTGGGCGGCATCGGCTCGGTGCTGGTCGAGCGCGGCACGCCCGGCTTCACCATCGGCAAGCCCTCGCGCTTCATGAACGGCGAGGAGTGGTCGCAACTCTATTTCGAGAACTGCCGCGTGCCCGAGGCGAACGTGCTGCTGGGGCCGGGCGGATTCAAGAAGCAGATCGCGGGGTTCAATGTCGAGCGGCTGGGCAATGCCTCGCGTGCTTTGGCGTTGGGGCGGCATGCGTTCAACGTCGCGCGCGAGTACGTGGCCACGCGCAAGCAGTTCGGCCGGCCGCTGTGCGAGTTCCAGGGGCTGCAGTGGAAGTTCGCCGAGATGATGGTGAAGCTCGACAGCGCGCAGCTGCTGCTCTATCGCGCCGCGACCAACACCGAGGGCAAGCTTCCGGATGCGTACGAGACGGCGGCCGCGAAGCTCGCATGCAACCTCGCGGGCTGGGAGGTTTCCAACGACGCGCTGCAGGCGATGGGCGGGATGGGATTCAGCGAGGAGTCGATCGTCGAATACTGCGTGCGCCGGACGCGCGGCTGGATGATCGCCGGCGGCTCGATCGAGATCTTGAAGAATCGGATCGCGGAGGCGGTGTTCGAGCGGAAGTTCGACCAGAGGCCAGGGAAGTGACCCTCGGCCGCGCCCTGCTCCATCCCCGCGCCGTCGCCGTCATCGGCGCCTCCGACGACACCAGCAAGACTACCGGCAGGCCGCTGCGCTTCCTGCGGCAGGCGGGATTCGCGGGGAAGGTCTATCCGGTCAACCCCAATCGGGCGACGGTGCAGGGCGAGACCGCGTGGCCTTCGGTGGAGGACCTGCCCGAGGTTCCGGAGCACGCTTACGTGGTCACGCCCACGCAGTACGTGCTCGACGCCGTGGAGCGGTGCGGGCGTGCGGGCGTGGCGGTGGCCACGGTGCTCGCGGCGGGGTTCAGCGAGGCCGGTGAGGAGGGCCGTGAACGGGAGCGCGCGCTGCGCCGAATAGTGTCTGACACCGGGATTCGGGTCGTCGGCCCTTCGTCGCTGGGCGTGGCCAACATGCGCGACGGCATGCTGCTCACCGCGAACGCGGCGTTTGCTGAGCCGGACCTGCCGAAGGGAACGATCTTCGCGGCTTCGCACAGCGGCACGATGATCGGCTCGCTGCTCTCGCGCGGAAAGGCACGCGGCGTGGGCTTCGCGGGCTTCGTGTCGGCGGGCAACGAGGTAGACCTCTCCGTGGGCGAGATCTGCGCCGCGACGCTCGACGATCCGCAGATCACCGGGTATCTCCTTTTCCTCGAGACGTTGCGCCAGGCGGAGAAGCTGCGCGCCTTCGCGCTGGCCGCGGC
>CAMPHL010000317.1 GCA_946885905.1 uncultured Pseudomonadota bacterium
GTCGTAGGACTCGGTTACATCGCCCAGGCGGCCGTCCTGCCGGCCTTCCGGCACGCCCGCTCCAACTCGCGGCTCGTGGCCCTCGTTTCGGGCGACGACAGCAAGCGCGCGGAGCTCGCCCGCAAGCACAAGGTCCCGGCCTACGGCTACGAGGAGTACGACGCGCTGCTCGAAAGCAAAGCCGTGGACGCCGTCTACATCGCCTTGCCGAACGACCAGCACGAGGACTACACGCTGCGCGCGGCGCGCCGCGGCGTGCACGTGCTGTGCGAGAAGCCCATGGCGGTGGACGAGCGCCAGTGCGAGCGCATGATCGCCGCATGCCGCCGCCACGGCGTGAAGCTCATGATCGCTTACCGGCTGCATTTCGAGCGTGCCACGCTCCGCGCCCTGGACTCGGTGAAGGGCGGCCTGATCGGCCGGCCGTTGTCGTTCGTCTCGTCGTTCACGCTCACCGTGGCTTCGCCGGACAACATCCGCGCCAATCCGCACGCGCTCGGCGGCGGCACGCTCTACGACATCGGCGTCTACTGCATCAACGCGGCGCGCCACCTGTTCCGCGCCGAGCCCGTGGAGGCCTTCGCGATGACCACCGGGCGCGTGGGCAGCGCCGAGGAGACGGCAGCCGCGACGCTGCGCTTCCCCGGCGAGCGCCTCGCGAGCTTCTGCGTGAGCTTCGGCGCGGACAAGACTTCGGAGTACCGCGTCACCGGCTCGCGCGGGTCGCTGCGGGCCGATCCGGCCTACGAGCTCGCCTCGGGCCTGAAGCTGCATGTCACGCGCGAGGGCACGAAGAAAACCATCGCCTACCGCAAGCGCGACCAGGTCGCCCCCGAGCTGGTGCACTTCTCCGACAGCGTCCTGCGCAACCGCCGGCCCGAGCCCTCGGGCGAAGAGGGCCTCGCCGACGTGCGCATCATCCGCGCGCTCTATCGCTCCGCCAAGACCGGGCGCGCCGTTTCCCTCGCGCGCAAGCCGGGCAGCCGCACGCCCACGAAGCGCCACGAGATCACCCGCCCACCCGTGCGCATGCCGCGCCTGGTGGGCGCCGCGCCGCCCTCGGGCGGTTGAGGAGACTCACCCATGCCACGCCAGCTCTGGAAGGGCGCCATCCAGTTCGGCCTCGTGCACGTGCCCGTGTCGCTGTACCCGGCCGAGCACCGGGACGAGCTGTCCTTCACGCTGCTCGACCGTCGCGACATGCAGCCGGTGGGCTACCAGCGCGTGAACAAGTCCACCGGCGACGAGGTGCCCTACGACGAGATCGTGAAGGGCTACGAATATTCGAAGGGCGAGTACGTGGTCCTCGAGAAGGAGGACTTCAAGCGCGCGAACGTGGAGGCCACGCAGACCGTGGACATCGTGGCTTTCGTGGATGCCGATGCGATACCGCCCTATTACTTCGACTCCCCCTACTACCTTGCCCCGGACAAGCACGGCGCCAAGGGCTACGCGCTGCTGCGTGAAACGCTCGAGCGCACCGGCAGGGTGGGGATTGCGACCGTCGTGATCCGTACGCGCCAGCACGTCGCGGCCCTCTATCCCCAGGGCAACGTCCTCGTGCTCAACACGCTGCGCTACCACGACGAGATGCGAGATCCCAAGGACCTGGACGTGCCGGAATCGCTCAAAGCCGCCAAGGTGCAGCCCAGGGAGATCGACATGGCCGAGCGCCTGGTCGAGGACATGGCCGCGGACTTCAAGCCGCAGGAGTTCAAGGACACCTACCGCGAGGACTTGATGAAGTTCATCGAGGAGAAGGCCGCGGGCAAGGTGAAGCCGGCGCCCAAGGGCAAGCGCGCGCCGCGCGGAGCCGAGGTCATCGACTTCGCGAAGCTGCTCGAGAAAAGCCTCGCGGCCGTGAAGAAGGGCGACCGCGGCGCAAAGAGGACCGCCGCCTCGGCCAAACGCCGCCGCGCGCCGGCGAAATCCCCGCATCCCAGGGGCGGCCATCACCGCCGCGCGGCCTAGGGCCATGCCCGACGGCGCTCCGGTCATCGTCGCCGGGATCCGGATCTCCAATCCGGAGCGCGTGCTGTACGAGGAGATGGGCCTCACCAAGGCGGCGCTCGCGCGCTACTACGAGAGCGTGGCCGAATGGATGCTGCCGGAGATCCGGGAGCGCCCGCTCTCGCTCGTTCGCTGCCCGCAGGGGCCGGGTGAAGGCTGCTTCTACCAGAAGAACATCGACGAGAAGTTCCCGGCCGAGATCGAGCGCGTCCCCGTGGAGCTGGGCGGGGGCGGCCTTTACGCGGCGGCCAATTCCGAGGCGGCGGTCGTGGGGCTGGTGCAGATGGGCGTGATAGAGCTGCACGCCTGGGGCTCCACGACGCGCAAGCCCGAATGTCCCGACCGGATGGTCTTCGACCTCGATCCCGATGCGCGCCTGCCCTGGCGCGAGGTGATGGCCGCGGCCCACCTCGTGCGCGAGCGGCTCGAGGGCCTGGGACTGGAATCGTTCGTGAAGACCACCGGTGGCAAGGGCCTGCACGTGGTCGTGCCGCTGGCGCCCCGCCACGATTGGGACGAGGTGAAGCAGTTCTCGCGCGCGCTCGCCGAATCGATCGTGGCCCAGAGGCCGCAGGACTTCACCGCGAAGGCCGCGAAGCGGGAGCGTTCACGCCGCATCTTCATCGATTGGCTGCGCAACTCCGAGGGCGCGACGGCGATCGCCCCCTACTCGGCGCGCGCGCGGCCCGGCGCGCCCGTGGCCACGCCGCTGCACTGGGACGAGGTTGGCGGGCGCATGAAGCCCACGAAGTACCACGTCGGCAACGTGGCCAGGCGCCTGCGCGGCCTGCATTCGGATCCGTGGAAGCAGCTGCGCCGCAAGCCCCAGGCCATCACCGCCGCCATGAAACGCAAACTGGACCTCACGCCATGATCGAGCATTTCGCGCACATCCCGACGCCCGAGCCGCCGCAGCCGCCCGACCTTCCCGACCCCGGCAATCCCACCGATCCGCAGCCGCCGCCGCGGCCCGTGCCGCCGATCGACGTGCCGCCCAAGCCGAACCAGGAGCCCCCGCCGATCGGCGATCCCACCACGCCGCGCACCGACCCTCCGGTCAAGGACCCGCCTCCGGATGAGAAACCCAATCCTCCCCGGTATTGAGCGTAAAGCAGGTGAAAGCGGGAAGCAGGTGAAAGCGGGAAGCAGGTGAATCAGAGGAAGCAGGGGAAAAGCGCCATGTCGTTGGTGCCTGCGCTGAACGAAGCCGCGAATGACCGATGGGTTTCCCTGCTTCCTCTGATTGCCCTGCTTCCCGCTTTCACCCGCTTCAAACCATCCGTTCAGGCCGAACCCAATCGTCGTACTGCGCGGCGGTGACGTATCCAAGCGCCAGCGCAGCCTCGCGAAGGCCGGTGCCTTCCTTGTGGGCCTTCTTCGCGATCTCGGCCGACTTGTCGTAGCCGATGCGCGGCGCAAGAGCGGTCACGAGCATGAGCGAGCCGCGCAGCAGCTCGTCCAGGCGCGCGCGGTTGGGCTCGATGCCGCGCGCGCAATGCTCCTCGAAGCTCGCCATGCCGTCGCCGAGCAGCCGCACGCTCTGCAGGAACGCGTTCGCGATCATCGGCTTGAAGACGTTCAGCTCGAGGTGGCCCTGGGCGCCGCCGAAATTGATCGCCACGTCGTTGCCCATCACCTGGCACGCGGCCATGGTGAGCGCCTCGGCCTGCGTGGGATTCACCTTGCCGGGCATGATGGAGCTGCCCGGCTCGTTCTCGGGGATGGATATCTCCGCGAGGCCCGAGCGCGGCCCGCTCGCGAGCAAGCGCACGTCATTCGCGATCTTCATGAGGGCCGCCGCGAGACCCTTCAGCGCCCCGTGGGCATGCACCAGGGCGTCGTGCGTCGCCATGGTGCATGCCCAC
>CAMPHL010000318.1 GCA_946885905.1 uncultured Pseudomonadota bacterium
TCGGCTGCGCCTGGCTGCTCGCGCCGCGCGGATTCCCGCTGCGCTCGCTCGGGCTGCTGTGGATGCTTCCGCTGGTCACGTTCGCTCCTTCGCGTCCCGCGCACGGCGAGGCGTGGGTGGACGTGCTGGACGTCGGGCACGGCCTCGCGACGGTCGTGCGCACCGCGGAGCACGTGCTCGTGTACGACACGGGCCCGGCGTGGGGCGACGAGTCCGATACCGGCGAGCGCATCGTGGTGCCGTACCTCCGCGGCGAGGGGCTTTCCGCCCTGGATGCCCTGGTCGTTTCGCATGCGGATGACGACCACGCCGGAGGCGCCATTTCGGTTGCGGCGATGCGCGGGCCGGCGTGGCTGCTTTCGTCGATCCCCGCGCAGGACGCGCTGCACACGCTCGTGGCGCGCACCACGCGGTGCGCGGCCGGCCAAACGTGGACCTGGGATGGCGTGGAGTTTCGCGTGCTCCATCCCGTGGCAGGTGCGGGCCCAGGCAAGCCCAACGACGCGAGCTGCGTCCTGCGCATCGCGACGGCCGGCGGGGCGATGCTGCTCACGGGCGATATCGAGGCGCGCAGCGAAGCGGCGATCCTCGGGCGCGAGATGCAGCTGGATGCGGAGGTGCTGCTGGTCCCCCACCACGGCTCGCGATCCTCGTCCACGCCCGATTTCATTGACGCCGTGGCGCCGCGCGCGGTCCTGTTGCCCGTCGGGCACCGAAACCGCTTCCGCCACCCGCACCCCATGGTCACGGCACGCTATGCCACGCGCGGGATCACGGCCTGGCGCACGGACCGCGACGGGGCGCTGCGCGTGACACTCCCCGCGGAATCGCGCGCGAGCGTCACGGTCCAACCCCTGGTGCGCGAAGTACGATACTGGAGCGACAGGAGACCAAGATGACCCATTCAGTGGAACGCCGGCGCGTGTTGTCATGGATCGGCGCCGCCGCGCTCGCCCCGCTCGCGCCCACGCCGGCGCTGGCCGACGAGCGGCCCGCCACGCCGCGCATGACCGAAGGACCGTTCTATCCGCGCACGTTCCCGAAGGATTCGGACGGAGACCTCACGCGCGTCGCAGGCCAGGCACGCGCGGCCGAGGGTATGCCGCTGGAGGTGACCGGGCGCGTGCTCGATCGCAGCGGCCGGCCGCGTGCCGGCGCCCGGGTCGAGATCTGGCAATGCGACGCGTTCGGCAACTACCACCACGTCGGCGGGCCGAGCGAATCCGGCGATCCGGGCTTCCAGGGGTTCGGCGCCGTGGAGACCGATGGGGAGGGCCGCTACCGCTTCCGCACCATCAAGCCGGTCCCTTACCCAGGCCGCACGCCGCACATCCATTTCACCGTGGTCGCGAACGGCGAGCGCCGCCTCACCTCGCAGATGTTCATCGAGGGCGAGCCCGGTAATGCGCGCGACGGCATCTATCGCCACCTCGGCAACGACGCGCGCCTCGTGACGATGAAGCTCGCGAATGCGGGGAAAGGGATGGCTGGCGCGCTGGACATCGTCCTCGCGTAGGGCCGGAATGCGCCAGGCCGAGCTATTCCTGGGCGCGGCGGAGCTGCCGAGCGGCCTCGTTTACCAGCCGCAGTTCCTCGATGCGTCCGGGGAAGCGAGCTTGATCGAAGCCATCGGGGCGCTCACGCTGCGAGAGGCGAAGTACAAGGAATACACCGCCAGGCGGCGCGTCGCGAGCTTCGGTGCCGGCTACGACTTCGATGCGAACGAGCTCACGCCGGCGCCGGAGATCGCGCCCTTCCTCCTGCCGCTGCGCAGCCGCGTGGCGGAATGGATCGGAGTGCCGGCCGATGCATTCGGCTACGCGATGGTCGCGGAGTACGCTCCCGGCACGCAGCTCGGGTGGCATCGCGACGTGCCGCAGTTCGAGATGGTGGTCGGCCTTTCGCTGGCTGCCTCGGCGACGATGCGTTTGCGCCGCTTCCCGCCGCGGCCGCGTTCGCCGATCCTCACGCTGGAGCTCGAGCCGCGCTCGGCGTATGTGCTGAAGAACGAGGCGCGCTGGGGCTGGCAGCACTCGATCGCCCCCACGCGTGCGCTGCGCTACTCGATCACCTTCCGCACGCGCCGCGCCGCCTGAACCTTCGGCGAGCCCGCCGGCGTGATCGCGCTCAGACCGCGTCCGGCGCGCGGCGCAGGTCGAGGGTCACCGGAAAGCGCGGATTGCGCGCTTCCTTCTCGAGCGCCATCGGGCCCGGCGTGTGGCCCATCGGCTGGAAGCGCGCCACGCGGCGGGCTTCGGCCTCGAGCGCGTTCACCGGGAACGTCGAGTAGTTGCGCCCGCCGGGATGCGCGACATGGTAGCTGCAGCCGCCCACCGAGCGACCGTTCCAGAGATCGACGAGGTCGAAGGCGAGCGGGGCGTGGATGCCGATCGTCGGGTGCAGCGCCATCGGCGGCGACCACGCGCGGAAGCGCACGCCGGCCACGTATTCGCCCGCATGCCCGGTCGGCGTCATCGGCACCATGCGGCCGTTGCACGCGATCGCGTAGCGCGAGGCATTGAGGCGCGTGGCCTTCACCTGCAGGCGCTCGACCGAGGAGTCCACGAAGCGCGAGGTGCCGGTCTGCGCGACCTGCTCGCCCAGGACATGCCAGGGCTCGATCGCCTGGCGCAGCTCCAGCTCGACGCCGTCGTAGCTCACCGTGCCGTAGCGCGGGAAGCGGAACTCGAGGAAGGGCGCGAACCACTCGACCCGGAACGGATATCCGGCGCCGTTCAGGTCCTCCACCACGTCGCGCAGGTCCTGCGCCACGAAGTGGGGCAGCATGAATTCATCGTGCAGGCGGGTATCCCAATGCACCAGCCGCTCGCGGTACGGCTTGCTCCAGAAGCGCGCGACGAGCGCGCGCAGCAGCAGCACCTGCAGCAGGCTCATGCGCGCATGCGGTGGCATCTCGAAGGCGCGGAACTCCAGCAAGCCCAGGCGGCCCGTGGCGGTGTCCGGCGCATAGAGCTTGTCGATGGAGAACTCGGCGCGGTGCGTGTTGCCCGTGAGATCGACGAGGAAGTTGCGCAGGATGCGGTCCACGAGCCAGGGCCGCTCGTTGGGTTCACCCGCGGGGAACTGGGCTTGCAGCTGCTGGAAGGCGATCTCGAGCTCGTAGAGCGTGTCGGTGCGCGCCTCGTCCACGCGCGGGCTCTGGCTCGTGGGTCCCACGAACATCCCCGAGAACAGATACGACAGCGACGGATGCACCTGCCAGTAGGTGACGAGGGAGCGCAGCACGTCCGGGCGGCGCAGCATCGGGCTGTCCGCGGCCGTGGGGCCGCCCAGGGTCACGTGGTTGCCGCCGCCCGTGCCCGTATGGCGGCCGTCGAGCATGAACTTCTCGGTGCCGAGGCGCGCCTGCCGCGCTTCCTCGTAGAGCGTGGTGAAGTGGTGCTTGAGCTCCTCCCAGTCCGAGGCGGGGTGGATGTTCACCTCGATCACCCCGGGATCCGGCGTCACGGCGAAGCGGCCCAGCCGGGGGTCGTCGGGCGGCGCGTATCCCTCGAGCCGCACCGGCCACCCCAGCGCCTGCGAGGCGGCCTCGATCGCGCCCACGAGCGAGATGAAGTCCTCGAGCAGGTTCATCGGCGGCAGGAACACATACAGGTGGCCCTTGCGCGCCTCGACGGCGAGCGCCGTCTTGATCACCTCGCGCGAGGCTCCGGGCGCGAGCTTGCGCGGCTTGCCGTGCTTCGCGGCGCTCGCGGCCCGCGAAGGGCGGCGCTGGCCGAGGGCGCCGCGGCGGTCGAACGGGTCCTGGGGGATGTTGGGTTCCTCCTCCTCGGGCAGGAGCTCCGGCAGCGAGGACACGAAGACCGAGGGCGCGCGCCGGCTGCTGGCCGATCGCCTCGC
>CAMPHL010000319.1 GCA_946885905.1 uncultured Pseudomonadota bacterium
CTCCTACGACGCGATCAAGCCCGGCCTCGACCGCCGTTGCGAGGCCATCGAAGAGCGCGCGGTCGAGGCCGGGCTTGATCGCGTCGTAGGAGCGTTCCGGCAGCGGATGATCGAGGGCAATGGCGCGCGGGCGCGCCGAAGCGATGCGGGCAAGGGCGGTGCCGAGCGGCATGTGCCAGAGCGCGGGCGGCTCGGTGATCGCACCCACGGTCGCCTCGTCGATGCCCACGATCACGATGTCGTCGGGTGCCGGCCGCGCGTCGAAGCGCTTGAGGATCCGCCACTGCGCGTCCAGCAGGGCGTTGTCGAGCCGATGAGCGAGCGGGGTCAGCGCGAAGGCGAGGCCCGCGAGGGCGACCGCCGCGACGGCAAAGGCGCCTTCGCTGTTGTGCATGGACCAATCTTAACGCGCGGTGCCGCGGGTGCTAGACTTCGCGTTCCACGAAGCGCTCCGAGAACCAAAGTGACAGGAGACGCCCCGAGCGCCGCTCAGCTTCAAGCAATCGCCGACCCGTTCGTGAGGCAGCTCGCCTCGCTCGGGCGCGTGCGCACCTATCCGAAGAACACGGTGTTCATCACCGAAGGCGACTCGAGCGACTCGGTCTTCGTGGTGCTGACGGGCAAGGTCAAGGTCTTCATCTCCGACACCGAGGGCCACGAGATGATCCTGGACACGCAGAGTCCCGGCGAGTACGTGGGCGAGATGGCGCTCGACGGCAACCCGCGCTCCGCCTCGGTGATGACGCTCGAGCCGAGCACCTTTTCGGTGGTGGCACGGGAGCCGATCCGCGAAGCGATCCGGAAGAATCCCGATTTCGCGCTCGACATGATCTCCAAGATCATCGACCGCGCGCGCCTCGCGACGAACAGCGTGAAGGACCTGGCGCTCCTCGACGTGTATGGCCGCGTCGCCCGGCTGCTGCTCAACATGGCGGTGGAGAAGGACGGCAAGCTCCAGATCCCCGAGAAGCTCACGCAGCAGGAGATCGCCGAGCGCGTCGGCGCTTCGCGCGACATGGTGAGCCGGATCTTCCGCGACCTCACCGCGGGCGGTTACATCACCGTCGAGAATCGCTTCATCACCATCAACAAGAAGCCGCCGGCGAGGTGGTGAGGCAGCGGGGCGGCCGTCGGAGCGGACTGCCGCCGCCCGACGACGCGTAACCGCCTGCTATTTGCGCTTCTTCGTGGGGCGCTTCCAATCCGGTTTCGACACCTGCTTCTTCTCGGTCAGGGTGAGGCCGCCCGGGGGCACGTCCTTCGTGATGGTCGCGCCCGCGCCGATGGTGGCGCCCGCGCCTACGGTCACCGGCGCGACCAGCTGCACGTCCGAGCCTATATGGACGTTGTCCTCGATCACGGTGCGATGCTTGTTGGCGCCGTCGTAGTTGCACGTGATCGTGCCGGCTCCGATGTTCACGTCGCTTCCGACCGTGGTGTCGCCCACGTAGGCGAGGTGGTTGGCTTTGCTCCCGCGGCCGACCTGGCTCGCCTTGACTTCGACGAAGTTGCCGACATGGACCTCGTCGGCGAGCGTGGTGCCCGGCCGGATGCGCGCATAGGGGCCGATCCGGGCGTTGGCTCCCACGCGCGATTCCTCGATAAGCGTGAAGGGCTTTACGTCCGTGCCTGCGCCGACCTCGACGTCGCGCAGGATGCAGTTCGCGCCCACCTTCACGCCATCGCCCAGGGTCACGCGGCCCTCGAAGATGCAATTCACGTCGATGGAAACGTCGCGCCCGCAAGCGATCTCGCCGCGCACGTCGATGCGCGCCGGGTCGGCGAGGGTCACACCCTGTTCGAGCAACTTGTCGGCACGGCTCATCCGGTAGTGGCGCTCCACGGTTGCCAGATCGAACTTGCTGTTCACGCCCAGGCACTCGTGCGCCGTGGCGGGGTGGCGAACTTCCATGCCCACGCCCTCGGCCACCGCCATGCCCACGACGTCGGTCAGATAGTACTCACCTTGGGCGTTGGCATTGCCGAGCCTGCCGAGCCAACCGTCGAGCCGCTCGCGCGGCATGGCCATGATGCCCGTGTTGACCTCGCGGATGGCGCGCTCGTTCTCGGTCGCGTCCTTCTCCTCGACGATGCGGGTGACCTTGCCGTCCTCGCGCACGATGCGACCGTAACCTTTCGGCTCGTCGACCACCTGCGTGAGGAGCGCAAGCCCGCCCTTGTCCGCGGCTTCGGCGAGGCTGCGCAGGGTGGCCGATTCGATCAGGGGCACGTCGCCATACAACACCAGCACCGTGCCGCCGGGGAGGAGCTGCGGCAAGGCCTGCTTGACGGCATGCCCGGTGCCGAGCTGCCGATCCTGGACCGCGAAAGAGACATCCGGCGCGTGCACGGCCGATCGGACCTGGTCGCCGCCGTGCCCCACGACGACGCAAAGCCGGGCCGGATGCAAGGAGCGCGCAACGCCCAGGACGTGCTGCAGGAGGGGTCGCCCCGCCAAGCCGTGCAGGACCTTGGGAAGGTCCGAGAACATCCGCTTGCCCTGGCCGGCGGCCAGGACGACGACCTGGAGCACGGTGGCGCTAGCGGCGCTGGCGCAGCTTGCGGATGGCGGCGAGCTGCGCGACGGCCTCGGCGAGCTCGGCCTGCGCCTTGGCGATGTCCATGGCCGCAGTTCGGTTGGTGAGGGCTTCCTTGGCGAGGCGCTCGGCTTCCATCGCCTTGGCCTCGTCGAGGTCGTGAGCGCGCACCGAGGTGTCGGCGAGCACGGTCACGCGATCGGGCTGCACCTCCATCATGCCGCCGGAGACGTAGATGATCTCCTCCTCGCCCCCCTTCTGGATGCGCAGGGTCCCGGGCTTCACGCGCGTGAGCATCGGCATGTGCTCGGGCATGATGCCGAGCTCGCCGGCTTCGCCCGGCGCGATCACCATTTCCGCCTCGCCGGAGAAGATCTCCTGCTCGGCCGAAACGATGTCGACGTGGATGGTCTTGGCCATGGTGGTTTCGCCCTACTGCAGCGTCTTCGCCTTCTCGAAGGCTTCCTCGATCGTGCCGACCATGTAGAAGGCCTGCTCGGGCAGGCCGTCGCACTCGCCGTTCACGATCATGCGGAAGCCCTTGATCGAGTCCTTGAGGCTCACGTACTTGCCCGGGGTTCCCGTGAAGTTCTGCGCCACGGTGAACGGCTGCGAAAGGAAGCGCTGGATCTTGCGCGCGCGGCCGACCGCGAGCTTGTCCTCGGGCGAGAGCTCGTCCATGCCCAGGATCGCGATGATGTCGCGCAGCTCCTTGTAGCGCTGCAGCACCGACTGTACGTCGCGCGTGGTGCTGTAGTGCTCTTCTCCCACGACGTTGGGGTCCACTTGCCGGGAAGTCGAGTCGAGCGGGTCCACCGCGGGATAGATGCCGAGCGCCGCGATGTCGCGCGAAAGCACCACGGTGGCGTCCAAGTGGCCGAACGTCGTCGCCGGTGACGGATCCGTGAGGTCGTCCGCGGGCACGTACACGGCCTGGATGGAGGTGATCGAGCCCGTCTTGGTCGAAGTGATGCGCTCCTGCAGGCGTCCCATCTCCTCGGCGAGCGTCGGCTGGTAGCCCACGGCGGAGGGCATCCGCCCCAGCAGCGCCGACACTTCCGTGCCTGCGAGGGTGAAGCGGTAGATGTTGTCGATGAAGAGCAGGATGTCGCGGCCCTCGTCGCGGAAGGCCTCGGCCATCGTAAGCCCGGTGAGCGCGACACGCAGGCGGTTGCCCGGGGGCTCGTTCATCTGGCCGAACACCATCGCCACCTTGGACTTGCCCAGGTCCTCCTGCACGATCACGCCCGCGTCGGACATCTCGTGATAGAAGTCGTTGCCCTCGCGGGTACGCTCGCCCACGCCGGCGAACACCGACAGGCC
>CAMPHL010000320.1 GCA_946885905.1 uncultured Pseudomonadota bacterium
CGGCATCGACGTGGGCGCGAGCGCCTACCTGGTGAAGAGCAGCTTCGACCAGAGCGACCTGCTGGCTGCCATCAGGCGCCTTACCTGAGGGCCATGGCCGACACGCGAATCAAGGTGCTGGTGGCCGAGGACTCGAAGGTGTCGCGGATGTTCCTCGTGCACCTGCTCGAGTCGGACCCGCGCATCCGCGTCGTGGGCGACGTGGCCGACGGCCAGGCCGCGATCGATTTCGTGCGGGCCGAGCGCCCGGACGTGGTGCTCATGGACATCAACATGCCGCGCGTGGACGGGTTCGAGGCGACGCGGCGCATCATGGAAACGACCCCGCTGCCCATCATCGTGTGCAGCGCGGCCTCCAACACGAAGGACGTCGTGGTCGCATTCGAGGCGATGGAGGCGGGCGCCGTCGCCTGCATCGAGAAGCCGCTGGGGCGCGAGCACCCCGATTTCGAGGCCTGCGCCGCGCACCTGCAGGAGACCGTGAAGCTCATGTCCGACGTGACGGTGCTGCGGCGCACGGCGCGGCCCCCGCCGCCGCAGCCTGCGCCGGTGCAAGCCACCTCGCCGGTCCAGGTGATCGGGATCGGCGCTTCCACCGGCGGACCGCCGGTGCTGCAGGCGATCCTCGCCGGGCTGCCCAAGGATTTTCCCGTGCCGATCCTCATCGTGCAGCACATCGCAGCGGGGTTCCTGCGCGGCATGGCCGAATGGCTCAACGGCACCAGCAGCCTGCAAGTCCACATCGCTTCCTACGGCGTGCAGCCGCGCCCGGGCCACGTCTACCTTGCACCGGACGATTTCCACATGGGCGTGGGCCCCGGCGGCGCGATCGTGCTCACGCGCGAGGAGCCCGACAACCATCTGCGCCCCTCGGCCGCGTTCCTCTTCCGGACGATGGCGGGAATCCACGGCCCGCGCGCGCTCGGCGTGCTGCTCACCGGGATGGGCAAGGACGGCGCGAGCGAGCTGAAGGCGTTGAAGGACAAGGGCGGCGTCACCATCGCGCAGGATCGCGAAAGCTCGGTCGTGCACGGCATGCCGGGCGCGGCCATCGCGCTGGGCGGGGTCACGCACGTGCTCCCGGCGAGCCGCATCGCCGATGCGCTGATCGAGCTCACACGCCGGAAAGACCCCGCTTCCCAGGAATAGACGATGGAACCTCCCCAGAGCCACGACGACTCCACGCGCATCCTCATCGCCGAGGACAGCCCCACCCAGGCGATGCGGCTCGCCTACCTGCTCCGGGAGCACGAATACCGGGTCGAGGTGGCGGCGAACGGGCGCGAGGCGCTGGAGATGGCGAAGTGGTTCCGGCCGGCGCTGGTGATCAGCGACGTGGTGATGCCCGAGATGGGCGGCTACGAGCTGTCCAGCCGCATCAAGGGCGACCCGGACCTGAAGGACATCTCGGTGATCCTGGTCACCACGATGTCCGATCCGGACGACGTGATCCAGGGGCTCAAATGCGGCGCCGACAACTTCATCCTCAAGCCCTTCGCGCAGGACTACCTGCTCAGCCGCGTGCGCTACGTGCTGGCCAATCGCGAGATGCGCCGCGCCGACGAAGCGCAATTGGGGCTGGAGATCCACTTCAACGGCGACCGGCACCTGATCACGGCCGACCGCCTGCAGATGTTGAACCTGCTGCTTTCGACCCACGAAGCCACCGTGCAGCGCAACCGCGAGCTCACGCGCAAGAACGAGGAGGTGCAGGCGCTCAACGTGAAGATAGAGGCGGCCGCCCGCGCGAAGGGGGAGTTCCTCGCCTTCATGAGCCACGAGATCCGCACGCCGATGAACGGCGTGATCGGGATGCTGGAGCTGCTGGCCCTCACCAGGCTCGACGCGGCGCAGCGGGCTACGCTGAACGTCGTGCACGAGTCCGGAAGGGCGCTGCTGCGGATCATCGACGACATCCTGGACCTGTCGAAGATCGAGGAGGGCAAGCTCCAGGTGCGCCCCGAGCCCACGTCGGTGGCGGAGGTGGTCGACACGGTGGTGAACCTCTATTCGGGGGTGGCGAGCGCCAAGGGCGTGGAGCTCGCCGCGCGCGTCGACGAGCGCATCGACCCGGCGCTCTCGCTCGACCCGGTGCGCCTGCAGCAGATCCTCGGCAACCTCGTGAGCAACGCCGTGAAGTTCAGCCCGCCGAAGGGACACGTGGAGATCGCCGCCCGGCTCACCGGCCGCGAGAACGGCAAGGCGCGGCTGGTGCTCACGGTGAAGGACGACGGCATAGGTGTCTCCGCGGAGGACCAGAAGCGCCTCTTCCAGCCGTTCTCGCAGGTCGAGGTGCGGGGCATGAGCACCTCCGGCGGGACGGGCCTGGGGCTTTCGATCTGCCGGCGCCTGGCCACCTTGCTGGGCGGCTCGGTGACGATGGAGAGTGAGCTGGGCAAAGGCACGACCATGACGGTCACGCTGGAGGCGGCCATCGCCGATGCGAAGGACGTGCCGAAGGCGGCGGGAACCGGTGCCGCCCCCGACGCGCTCACGGCCCAGCGCCCGGCGCCTGCGCCCGCGCAGGCCGAGGCGGAGGGCACGCTCGTGCTCGTGGTGGACGATCACCCCATCAACCGCATGGTCCTCGTGCGGCAGGTGAACATCCTGGGCTACGCCGCCGAAGCGGCCGACGGCGGGGAGGCGGCGCTGAACGCGCTCGAATCGAAGCGGTTCGGCCTCGCGATCATGGATTGCAACATGCCCGGCATGGACGGCTATGCGCTGGCGCGCAACGTGCGGCGCATCGAAGCCGAAAGGGGAGCGCCGCGTATGCCGGTCGTCGCGTGCACCGCCAACGCGATGGAGGGTGAGGCGGATGCCTGCCTGGAGGCGGGGATGGACGACTACCTGGCCAAGCCGGTGCAACTGCGCTCGCTCAAGGAGAAGCTGGACCGGTGGCTGCCGCTGCCGGCGGCGTGAACCGCGAAAGGGATAGCCCCTACGGCGCCGCTACGCCCCTGGCAGCCTATCCCTGGTTCTTGATCTTCGCCTTCCGAAGCGCCTCGGGCCACCGGCCGAACTCACTCTTCAGCACCGCGGCCAGGTCCTCCGGCGTACCACCCACCGGATCAGCCCCCTGGGCCTTCAACTTGTCCCGCATCTCGGGCTTGCGGAGCGCCTCGTTCGTGGCCGCATTCAGGCGCTCGACCGCCACGGCCGGGGTCCCCTTCGCTGCCAGCAGCCCGAACCACGTGTTGAACTCATAGCCCGAAACACCTTGCTCGGCGAAGGTCGGCACGTTGGGAAGCGAGGCGGTGCGCGACTTCGTCGAAACGCCCAGCGGCTGCACGCGCCCCGCGCTGATGAAGGACGACACCGCGGGAAGGCTCGCGATCCCCAGCTCCACCTGGCCGGACATCACGGCAGTCACGACGGGTCCCGCGCCCTTGAACGGCACGCCGACCATGTCGAATTGCGCCTGGGATTTGAGCAACTCGGCCGAAATGTTCGCGGGCGACCCGTTACCGCCGTGCGCGTAGTTGAATTTGCCGGGCTTGCTGCGCGCCTCGGAGATCAGTTGCTGCAGCGTCGTGGTGCTGAAGTCGGGATTGCGGAACAGCACCTGCGGGCTATCCGCGATGTGCACCACGGGCACGAACGCCGTCTGCGGATCGAACGAGAGCTTCACCATGTTGGGAGTGAGCGTGTGGCTCACTGTCGTGAGGATGAAGGTGTAGCCATCGGCTGGCTGGTTGACGACGTATTCGGTGCCGACCACGCCGCCCGCGCCCGCCTTGTTCTCGATCACGAACGGCTGCCCGAGCGATCGGCTTAGCTCGTCGCCCAGTTGCCGCGCGATTATGTCGATGGTGCCGCCGGGGGCGTACGGCACGATGA
>CAMPHL010000321.1 GCA_946885905.1 uncultured Pseudomonadota bacterium
GCTGCCGAGCGCGATGCCCAGGGTGAGGAACACCCACGCGACCGTGGTCCACGGGCGCGACCAGCGCGCCCACGCGGCGTCCAGCCGCCCCGAGAGCAGCGCCGCGACGGCGAAGGCGAAGGCCACCGAGAAGCCGACGTAGCCCATGTACAGCATCGGCGGGTGGATCACCATGCCGGGGTCCTGCAGCAGCGGATTGAGGTCACGGCCTTCCTCGGCCGGCGGGATCAGCCGGTCGAAGGGGTTGGACGTGAGCAGCATGAAGAGCAGGAAGCCGATCGACACCAGCCCCATCACGCCCAGCACGCGCGAGACCATGCGTTGCGGCAGGTGCCGGCTGAATACCGCCACGGCGAGCGTCCAACCCGCGAGCATGAGGGTCCAGAGCAGGAGCGAGCCTTCATGCGAGCCCCAGGTGGCGGCGAACCGGTAGGCCGTCGGCAGGCTCGAATTGGAATTGGTCGCGACGTTCACCACGGAGAAGTCGTTGCCCACGAAGCACGTGGCGAGCGCGGCGAAGGCGCCGGCCACGAAGACGAAATGGCCCGCCGCGATCGGGCGGGACGTGGCCATCAGGGTCGCCCGTCCAGTGGCGGCGCCCACGAACGAAAGGACCGCCTGCGCGATGGCGAGCGCCAGGGCGATGGCGAGCGAGAAGTGGCCGAGCTCCGGGATCATTTGGGGGGTTTCCTTCCCTGGCCAGCGAACTCGTGGCCGTCGATCTTCGCCCCACCGGCCTGCTTCACCGCGTGCGCGGCCTCCGGCGGCATGTAGTTCTCGTCGTGCTTGGCGAGCACCTCGTTCGCCTTGAAGACGCCATCGGTGCCCAGCCGGCCCTGCGCCACGACGCCCTTGCCTTCCTTGAACAGGTCCGGAAGGATCCCCGTGAAGACGACGGGGATCACCTTCGCGGTGTCGGTCACCTTGAACCGAACGGTGAGGGCGTCCTTCTCGCGCACGACGCTGCCTTCCTCGACCAGCCCGCCGATGCGGAAGATGCGGTCCTTCGGCGCCTCGTCCTGCGCCACCTGCGTCGGCGTGAAGAAGAACACCAGGTTCGACTGGAACGCGTTCAGCACGAGGGCGGTGGCCACGCCCAGGCCGGCGACGCCGGCCGCGATCCACAATGCCCGCTTAGTCCTGGGTTTCAAGGTCGCGCTCCTCCTCGATCCTGCGCAGCGCCCGGGAACGGCCCAGCCGCAGCGCGATCAGCTCCGCGGCCACGGCGATGGCCGCGGCGCCGTACGACATCCAGAGAAAATATTCGTGGCTCATTTCAACAGTACGCGCGTGCGGCTCATTGCGTCCTCCCGGGTGTGCTCATTTCGTCAACCCGGGCGAGGCGAAGGCGTCGATGGCCCGGGATCCAAGTTGCCTCACCCAGCGCGTCCGCGCCTCCCTTTCGAGGATTATCGAGCGCACGCGCACGAGCGCAGCGCCGATCGCGTACATCCAGCAGGCGAACGCCATCAGGAGCATGCCCTGCAGCATGGCGATGTGCATCGTGGTGCCCTTGAAGCTCACGCTCGAGCCCTGGTGGAGCGTGTTCCACCACTGCACCGAGAAGTAGATGATCGGCAGGTTCACCAGGCCGATGATGCCGAGGAGCGCCGCCGCACGGTCGCCGCGGCGCGGGTCCTCGAAGGCGTTGGCGAGCGCGATGAAGCCGAAGTAGAGGAAGAGCAGCACGAGCTCGGAGGTCATGCGCGCGTCCCAGACCCAGTACGTCCCCCACGTGGGCTTGCCCCAGAAGGCGCCGCTCCAGAGCGCGATGAAGGTGAAGAGCGCCCCGGTCGGGGCGATCGCCCGGGCCATGAACGCGGACAGGCGCGTGTTGAAGACGAGCGAGATCGCGCCCCAGCACGCCATGACGAAGTACAGGAACATCGACATCCAAGCGGCGGGCACGTGCAGGAAGATCACGCGATATACCTCTCCCTGGACCGCGTCGACGGGTGCCACGAGGAATCCGACGTAGAGCCCGGCGGCCGCGAGCAGCGCCGCCAGCACGAAGAACCACGGGGCCACGGCCCCGGCGAGGCGATAGAACGTTGCGGGCGACGAGAAGAAGAAGAGGTTCATCAGTCCAGGGCGATGCGCAGCGCGGTGCAGATGGCGAAAGGCAGCGCCATGACCGCGAGGATCAAAAGCGCGCCGAGGATCGAAAGGTGGGGGGCGGGCGACAGGCCCGCGGCCTGCGCTTCCGCCGCGCCGGCGCCGAAGATCAGGACGGGCACGAAGAGCGGCAGCGCCATGAGGGCGAGCAGCGTGCCGCCCCCGCGCGCGCCGAGCGCCAGCGCCGAGCAGGCCCCGCCCAACAGCGACAGCACCGGGGTCCCGAGTGCCAGCGCCATGGCCAGCGCCGCGAGCGTGTCCGTCTGCAGACCGTATTGCAAGCCCAGCAGCGGCGAAAGCACCGTGAGGGGCAGGCCCGAAACGAGCCAGTGCGCCGCGACCTTTCCACCGACCCAACCGGGCATTGGATGCGGCGAGAGCGCCATCTGTTCCAGCGTGCCGTCCGCGTAGTCGCTCGAGAAAAGACCCGGCAGCGAGAGGAACGCGGCGAGCAGCGCACACACCCAGATCACGCCAGGCCCGATGCGCAGCAACAACTGGGGGTCCGCGCCCACGCCCATGGGAAAGAGCGAGGCCACGAGCACGAAGAAGGCCACGACGAGCAACGTCTCGCCGGGATGGCGCAAGGCCAGCGTGAGGTCGCGCCCCATCGCCCACGAAAATCCGGCCGAGAACGACCCGGTTGCGTCCGGCATGGGGGTGGCTTGCGCGGCGGCGTTCATGCGCGTCCCGCTTCGCCCAGGCGCAGCACGCGCGCAGGCGCGAGCGCGAGGTCGTGATGGGTGGCCACGAGGGCGAGGCCTCCGCGGTCGATATGGCGCGAGAGCGTGCGGGCGAAAAGCGCCTGGCCTTCGTCGTCCAGCGCGGTGAGCGGCTCGTCCAGGATCCAGATCGGCGCAGGATCGAGCATCAGCCGCGCGAGGCCGATGCGGCGCCGCTGGCCGGCGGACAGGCGCCGCGCGGGAAGGAGCTTGCGCCGGCCGAGGCCCACCTCGTCGAGCGCCGCGTGCGCCTGCGCCGCAGTGACGGGCGAAGCCGCGAGCGCGAGCGCGCCGCGAAGGTTCTCCTCGGCGGAGAGGTCGTCCTTGATGCCCGCGAGATGGCCCGAGTACGTCAAGTGGCCTTCGCGCTTGACCTCGCCCGCATCCAGGCGCGTGAGCCCCGCCGCGCAGCGCAGGAGCGTGGTCTTGCCGCTGCCGTTCGGGCCGCGGACGGCGACCCATTCGCCGCGGTCGACGCGAAAGGAAACGCCGCGGAAAAGCGTGACCGGGCCCCGCGAGCAGGCGAGCGAGCGGCCCTCGAGGCTCACGGCACCACCTTGTCGACGAGCACCTCGACGCCGCGCGCGCCGGGCTTGACCACGTCGCTCGTTCCCACGAGGTCCCCGGGCTGCGCCTTGGCCTCGCCCGAGCGCGAGATGCGCGCCTCGATGCGCACGGCCTGCGCCGACGAGATGTTCATTCCGGGCGCCATCGCCTGGCTGTCGTCGAGCGAGAACCGGTACGGCAGCGCATCGGCGCGCAGCCGCACGATCGCGAGCGGCATGCGAGGGCCACCTTCTGCGCGCGCGAAGACGAAGAGGTGCTCATCGCCCTTGACCTGCTTGGCGATGGCGGGTGCGAGCGCGACGGACCCGGAGATCGCCGCTGCCGGGCCGGCGCCCGGCGAGGGCGCGGTCGACTGGCCCAAGGGCTTCACCGGCGCGGGAGCCTGCGCGACCTTCGGCGCGTCCTTGAAGGCGTAGCCGGGACCGGCCTTCT
>CAMPHL010000322.1 GCA_946885905.1 uncultured Pseudomonadota bacterium
CTGCGCCGGGGCGCCCGCGAGGCGAAGAAGGCCGCACTGGTGGCGGGCGCCGCTGCGGCCGGCGTCGCGGTGGCGATGGCCGCGACCCCCGAAAAGCATTCGGGACTGGACGAGGCCGCGGCCGATATCGCCGCGGAGGGCGCCATCTACCCGGCGTTCGAGTTCGCGGTCGAGGCGATCGGGGCGCTGCTCTCGTAGGCTTTGCGCGAGGGATCGGCGCATCGCGGGAACTGGAACGTTTCCCGCCTCGTCCATGGGGAATGGACGAGTTGCGCGCCTTCGCGGTCCGCACGCTCCGGGCCTTCAAGGCCAACCAGGGCCTGCTGCTCGCCGGCGCGGTCGCGTACTACGCGCTGCTGTCGATCGTGCCGATGCTGATCCTGCTCGTGATCGCGCTCTCGCATGTCGTGCCGCAGGAGGAGCTGCTTGCCGCCACGGCGCGCTACCTCGACTGGCTGGTCCCGGGGCAGGGCGGGGCCATCACCGGCGAGCTCGCGCGCTTCGTGCTCCACCGCGAGGTGCTGGGCTGGGTGCTGCTGGGCACGATGGTGTTCTTCAGCTCGCTCGCCTTCACCGTCCTGGAAAACGCCATGTCGGTGATCTTCGTGCATCGCGTGGCCGTGCGGCGCCGCCACTTCGCGGTCTCCGCGCTGCTGCCATACCTGTACATCGTCTGCCTCGGCATGGGCATGCTCCTCGTGACCCTCGTCTCCGGCTCGCTCGAGGCGATGGGCAGCCGCAGCATCGAATTCCTCGGCGGGACCTGGGGGCTGGGCGGGCTTTCGGTGGGCCTGCTCTATTTGCTGGGCTTCGCGGGCGAGGTCCTGGTGATCACCTCGATCTACATGGTGATGCCGGTCGGGCGCCTGTCCTGGCGCCACGCGCTCATCGGCGGGGCGACCGCGGCGTTGCTCTGGGAGCTCACGCGCCACGTCCTGCTCTGGTACTTCGTCACCCTGTCGCGCGTGGGCCAGGTCTACGGCTCGCTCACATCGGCGATCGTGATCCTCCTCTCGCTGGAGCTCGCGGCCGTCGTGCTGCTGCTGGGCGCACAGGTGATCGCGGAGTACGAGCGGCTCGAGCGTCCGGGCGCGAAGGCCGGCTCCAAGCCGATGACCACGCAAGCGCTCGGGTCGCCGCCT
Source organism: uncultured Pseudomonadota bacterium (assembly GCA_946885905.1). The sequence continues at coordinate 1,143 of CAMPHL010000322.1, forward strand.
GCGCGGGAACGCTGAGGTGCAGCGGGCCGATTGCCCCGATCCTCAGTGCTTCACTTCGCCGATCAGGCGATCGAGGTGTGGATCGGCGCGGTGGTTGGCGGCGTTCCACCGCATGACGCCCATCATCGTGCCCGACACGAACAGCCCGAACATCACGATGATCACGTGTATGTGCAGGTTCATCCGCAGCATGAGCGAATAGAGCGCCAGCATCACCAGGATGCTCACGTTCTCGTTGAAGTTCTGCACCGCGATGGAGTGGCCGGCCGAAAGCAGCACGTGGCCGCGGTGCTGCAGCAGCGCGTTCATGGGCACGACGAAGAAGCCCGCCATCGCGCCCACGGTGACCAGGAGCACGTAGACCATCGGCATCCAGGTGGTGAAGATCATCGCCACCACCACGACGCCCATCGCAACCCCGAACGGCAGCACGTGCACCGCGCGCTTGAGGGGCACGATCCGCGCGGCCACCACGGCCCCGATGGCGATGCCCACGGCCGAGACGCCCTGCAGCACCGCGCCGGCGGACAGCGGCAGGTGCAGGCTTTGCTCGGCCCAGCGCAGGACCAGCAGCTGGAGCGTGGCGCCGGCCCCCCAGAAGAGGGTGGTGGTCGCAAGGGAGATCTGCCCGAGCTTGTCGGCCCAGAGCACGCGGAAGCAGCGCGCGAAGTCCACGAACAGGCGCACCGGATTGCGCTGCGGGTCCGGGTAGCGCGCGCCGGTGTCGGGGATGGCGAGGTTGAACGCGGCGGCGATCATGTACACGAAGGCCACCACCACGATGGCGGCCTCGGGGGCGGTGTCGATCGAGGTTTCGATGACCGGCAGGTCGAACGACAGCAGCACGGCCGAGGACTTCGCGCCGATGAGCAGCCCGCCCAGCAACACCCCCAGGACGATCGAAGCGACGGTGAGGCCCTCGATCCAGCCGTTGGCCGCGACCAGCTGCTCGGGCGGCAGGAGCTCGGTGAGGATCCCGTACTTGGCAGGCGAATACGCCGCCGCGCCGAGGCCGACCACGCCGTATGCGCCGACGACGACCCAGTACGGCTGCATCCCCCCCAGGTGCAGGAACTCGTTGAACAGGATGAGCAGGCAACCCACGACCTTCACGCCATTGGTGATGAACATCACCCTGCCTTTCGGCATCGAATCGGCGAGCGCCCCCACCACGAACGCGAGCAGCACGTAGGAAACGGTGAAAAAGAACTTGAGCAGCGGCGTGAGCCACGGCGGGCCGTCGAGGACCACCAGCATGGCGATGGCCGTCAGGAAAAGGGCGTTGTCGGCGAGGGAGGAGAAGAACTGCGCCGCCATGATGGTGTAGAAGCCCCTCTTCATCGATGGCGGCCCGGCGCGTGCGGCATCAGGTTCCCTGGGGCTGGTTGGTCCACCACTCGCGGAAGGCCGGGCCTGCGACGGCGGGGCTCACCGAGTGGCCCTGGGCCAGGTCGCAGCCGAGCTCCCTCAGCGCGTCGCGGACGGGCACGGGATCCGCGCCCTCGGCGACCGCGCGCCAGCCGAAGTTGTGCGCGATGTCGATGGCCGATTTCACCACCGCGAAGTCTTCCTTGCGCGCGAGCATGCCGCCCACGAAGGGGCGGTCGACCTTGAGCTCGTCGAACGGGAAGCGGCGCAGGTGCCCGAGCGAGGAAAAGCCCGAGCCGAAGTCGTCGATGGACAGTTGCACGCCCACGCCCTTCAGGCGGGTGAGGATGGCCACCGAGCGCTCGGCCTCCACGATGAGCGTGTTCTCGGCGATCTCGAGCACGACCGATTCGGCCGGAACGCCCCAGGTCTTGATGCTCTGGTCGACCACGGCCGGAAGCTCGCGGTCGGTCAACGTCGACACGGAGAGGTTCACCGCCAGGCGCGGCGTGATCCCGGCCTCGCGCCATTGCGCGGCCTGGCGAAGCGTGGCGTTGAAGATCCAGAAGGTGAGCGCCCCGATGAGCCCGGTACGTTCGGCGATGCCGATGATGGTGGCCGCGGGCACGGCACCGGCTTTCGGATGGCGCCAGCGCACCAGCGCCTCGACTCCGACCGGGCGGCCGGAGGCGAGCTCCACCTGGGGTTGGTAGTGCATCTCGAGCTCGTTGGCGCGCAGCGCCCGCTCGAGGTCCAGGTCGAGGCCGCGATACACCTCGGTCTCGACCCGGTCGTCGGCCTGGAAGATGTGATAACCCTCCTCGCGCGTGGCGGCGATGTGGCGCGAAACGTCCGCGGCCATCAGCAGCTCGGCGGGGTCGTAGCCGTGCTCGGGAACGGTGGCCACGCCCACGCAGGGGCGCAGCGCCGCGGTCCCGCCCTCGCCGGTAATCGGCCGGTCGAGGGCGCGCAGCAGCTTCACCGCCGCGAGCACGGCCTGGCTCGGATGGGCGAGCCGCGGCAGCACGACGCATACCTGCTCGTCGGACAGCGAGGCGAGGCGGTCCTCGGGACGCAGCGCCTTGCGCAGGCGATCGAGCACCAGCGACATGGTGGTGGATGGGGCGGGCCCGCGCAGCAGCGCGTGCAGCCGGTCGACGCGCCTGAGCTCGATGATGAGCACCGCCATGCGGCCTTCGGTGGCGCGCGCGATCGCGGTCTCGCGGTCGAGCAGCCGCAGCAGCTCCTCGCGCTGGCCGCTGGCGTCGGTCGCGGCCTGGGGGTCCGCGGGCGGGGTGACCGGCATTTTCAGGCGAGGTAGAAG
>CAMPHL010000323.1 GCA_946885905.1 uncultured Pseudomonadota bacterium
TCGAGATGCCGGGCCGCGCATGGCGCAGGCGCCGGACGATCGAGCGGTTTTCCATCGCCGTGTAGTTGCGCTTCATCGCGGCGAGGATGCGGTCGGACCCGGACTGGACCGGCAGGTGCAGCATCGACACGAGCTTCGGGAGCTTCGTGTACGCGTCGATCAGCCGCTGGGTGAACTCGAGCGGGTGCGAGGTCGTGTAGCGGATACGCTCGATGCGCTCGATCCTGGAAACGTGGGCCAGCAGGAGCGCGAAGTCGGCAGGCTCGCCATCCGGCAGCTCGCCCCGATAGGCGTTGACGTTCTGGCCCAGCAGGGTCACCTCGAGCACGCCCTGGGAGGCCAGGTGGTGGACCTCGGCGAGGATGTCCTGCATCGGGCGTGAAACCTCCTCGCCGCGCGTGTAGGGCACGACGCAGAAGGAGCAGTACTTGCTGCAACCTTCCATGATCGAGACGAAGGCCGAGGCCCCTTCGACGCGCGCCGGCGGCAGGTGGTCGAACTTCTCGATCTCGGGGAAGGAGATGTCGACTTGCGCCCGGCCGCTCGCGCGGCGCCCGGCGATCAACTCGGGCAGGCGATGCAAGGTCTGGGGCCCGAACACGAGATCCACGAACGGAGCGCGCCGCACGATCTCCTCGCCTTCCTGGCTCGCCACGCAGCCGCCCACGCCGATCATGAGGTCTGGACGCGCCTGTTTCAGGTGGCGTACGCGGCCCAGGTCCGCAAAGACTTTCTCCTGCGCCTTTTCGCGCACCGAGCACGTATTGAAGAGGATGAGGTCGGCTTCCTCGGGCGAGGCGGCCTTCTCGTAGCCGTCGGAGGCGGCGAGCACGTCGGCCATGCGGTCCGAGTCGTACTCGTTCATCTGGCATCCGAACGTGCGGATGTAGACCTTCTTGGATTCCTTCATTCCTGGGTGCGGAGGTGATTCCGGGCAGGTGTCGCAACTACGCGACTGAAGGATAAATCCTACAGCAATCGACTACGAAACCTCGAGCTCCACGACGACATCTGTAGGCGAAATCCGGCCTGATGGTCCATGCGGATCACGCCCAAGGGGACGGTTTGTGGAGGTGGCGCCAAGGCGAGCGTCGGCGAGAGCCGGAACTTGCGCAGCCGCGGCAACACCACGGTCCGGGATCCTGTCCCAATGCAGTGCACGCCAGCAACGGCGTGTCCTTCGTTATTGAAGATCCCCAGAACAGGAGAGACCCAAGATGAGATCCCGCTACCTCAGCACCCTGACGCTCGCCGCGCTGCTCGGAACGGCCCCGGCGTGGGCGCAGTTCACGGACAGCGCCAAGGACTCGACCACGAGCCCGAGTGCATCCTCGACTAGCTCCAGCAGCGCCTCCACGACCAAGCCGCTGTGTAGCGAGCTTGGCCATCCGAACGCCGGCAAGCTGGCCGGCAAGGATACCGGCATGGCGGGCGAGCGCTCTTCGAGCCCGGTCCACCAGGATTGCATCCCCGATTCGCAAGCTTCGGCTCAATCCGGCACCAACGCGGCCGCCACGACCAGCCCGAGCGCCTCGACCAACCAGAGCGCGGCAGCCGGCGTGAACGCCTCCGGCAGCGCGACCGCGAGCCCCTCTGTCACCGGCTCCTCGACGTCGCAGAGCTCGTCGATCACCGGTTCCACGACGAACCAGGACACCTCGGTGACCGGTTCGACCTCGACCTTCAATCCGAGCATCGACCTGCGCGGCCGCTCGAGCCTCACGATCGACAACGCCACGACGACGGGCGACCAGTCGGTGAGCTCCTCGGCCACGACGACGACCGGCGACCAGACCTCGGGCCAGACCGCGACCACGACCACGGGCGACCAGTCGGCCTCGGGTAGCGCCTCGCAGTCGACCAACGCGACCGGCACGGCCTCGACGAACGGCTCGACTTCGACGAACGGCTCGACTTCGACGAACGGCTCGACGACCGACGACGACGAGAAGAAGAAGAACCGCAACAAGTAAGCTGCTGCGGAACCACCAGGGCGGGCCTTTGGCCCGCCTTTTTCATGCGCGCGCTACACGACGGCGCGCACCAACTTCATCGCGACATCGACAATCGTTTCGATTTCGGCGACGGGGGCAGCGAAGCGACCTTGGGGCGGAAGGTCTAACGGCCGAGGGGCGAGATCACTGGGGCAGTCCCGTCCAGCGTGGAGACGATGGGCGCCGTGCCGTCCAGCGGCGAAACGATCATCGGACGAGCAACGGGCGCCGCGTTCCGGGCCTGCGCATGCTCCTGCCGAGAGCGGTCGAGCTCCCGTTCCGCCGCTTCACGTGCGATCGCGAGGGCCTGTGCGTCGGCCGGCATCTGAGACTGGCCGGCTCGCGTTGCGGCAAGCCCTTCGTCGGGCGTCGGGAAACGTGTGAGCGCCGGGTCGGGGGCCGGGCGAAAGAAGCCTTCCTCGCCGGCCGGGGTCGCCGGCCGGGCCAAGGATCCTTCCTGCGCGAGGGCCGTGGATGCGATGCCCGCGAAGACCGCGATTGCCAATCCCCATTTCCTTGCCATGGCGCACCTCCTGTCGTAGAGACAAGGCGAGCGGGGCCGGGTTGAGGTCCTTTCGGCTTACGAGGGTGGGTATTCGCGGCGGATCGGCAGGGCGAGCTCGGGGGAGATCCCATACTCGGCGATGCCGTGCTCGAAGAACCAGTCGAGCAGGCGATCCCGATCAGCGGCAGGATCGGGAAACGCGGCACGCAGATCCGGGCGCAGCTCGCGCAGCGCCCAGAGGAGGTTCGGAAGCCGCGGATGCGAATCTCCGCGGACGCTCGGCAGTTCTCGGGGCGAAGCGAGCCAGTTCCAGAAGCTCTTCCCGGCCGTGACGGCGGGATCCGGCCATCGTTCGCGCTCGTCGTTCGGGGTCATCAAGTAGATCCGAGCCATCCACGGCCCGACCGGGACGCCGTTATCGAGCGTGGCCCGGCCCCCGAAAGGATCGATCGACGCGTAGTCGAAAGACGGCGGGTCGCTCCCATGCGTGTCCCAATCGTAGCCAAAGGCGTCGCACGCTTCACGGTAAGTGCTCATCCCGGCCATGGCTTGCACGATGTCGGCGCGCAGCTCGCGCTTCCAGCGCCCGGAAGATCCCGTACGGATGTGCCTCCGGTCGACCCCGCTCGCGAAAAGCTGGTCGGGTTTGGACAGCAGGGCAGCGGCGACGGCCCGTTCGTCATCGACAGGCGCGATCGCCGCGGCCAGGGCACGCAGCGCCATCACCGGGTTCTCGAGGAGGCTCTCGAAGCGGACGACTTTGGCACCCAGTCGCGCCCATTCGAGCGAGATGGAATAGGTGTCGGCGAACGTGCCCCTCGCATAGTCCAGCGTGAGGTCTCCCGGTCGGTCGCCGTCGGAAATCGTCCGCTTCGCGGGATCGCCCGGAGCACCGGCCCACTTGATGAAATGGAAGTACGAAAGCAACGTGTCGGCCGGATGACGCACGGTCGTGATCACCGTAACGCGGTTGAGCGCCATCCATTCGACGAGCTCGGGAACAGGCCGGAGGTGCTGGTGTGTCACGAACGCGGATGGCAGGCCCCGCGCAGCCTCGTCACTCCACTGGTTCGGAAGCTCGACCTGCGGAACGCCGTAGGCGTGATGCAGGAGCCAACGGACCCACACGTTTCCCGTCTTGGGACAAGACAGGATCATGAACCTCGGCGATCCGTGCTCCGGCAGGTGACGGTTGAGCGTTGCCTGAATCGATTCGTGCTTCACCGGCGAATCGTAGCCGATCGCGACTTCCTTCAACGCCAAGAAAAAAGCCCGCGCGCGGGCGGGCTTCCTTTGAGGATTGGTGGCGAGTCAGGGATTTGAACCCCGGACCA
>CAMPHL010000324.1 GCA_946885905.1 uncultured Pseudomonadota bacterium
TCTGGTTTTCATGGCAGTTCCTGTCGGCAGAAGTCTGTCGCCGTTAGGCTGCCCCAGTCGCCGTGTCGTTCCCTGCCCGTTACAAAGGTGTCGGACCACTCCCACAGGCAGTGACGGCGGGCACCGTCAACCCGCTCGCGGTCGGCGACCCTGCGAATGCCGGCCGAGGCTTACGACGGCGAGCAGCCGGATCGCGAGGAGTCCGTCAGCTCCATCTGGGGCTACTTCGCGACCAGCCGCTTGAAGAGCGCCACGAACTTGTCCTTGATGAAGGCCGCGTCGATCTTCTCGAGCGGGAGCTCGCCCACCTTCGACTCGTTGCCGCCGCGCGAGGTGATGTCGCTGATCATCACCTGCACCATCTGGGTCTTGTGCTTGGTGATGAAGGCGAGGCCCGGGCGGCGGTCCGCATTGATCCTGGTGCGCGACTTCTCGTCGGCCAGGTAGATGTCGATGCGGACCTGCGCTTCGTCCGGGATCGCCCGGTTGCCGCGCCTGAACTCGCGCTCGGCGATGAGGAAATCGTGCCCGCGCGCCTCGATCGCCTTGCCGAGCGATTCCAGCGTCGGCCGGATCACCTTGGCGCGATGCTCGTTGAACTTCGCCACCCAGGCGTCCTCGGGCGAGGCGCCCTTGGCCGTGGCCGCCGCCTTGTTGCCGTCGAGGCGGTCGAGCAGGGAATCGAGTTCGTCACCGGGGGGCTTGGACATTGCGCGTTTCCTCCTGTGTGGATGGCGAAATTATCGCCTTGCCCGCGCGCCTTTGGCTAGGCCGCCGCGGGCACGGCTCCGACCGCAGGCGGACGCATCCGCCGCCGCTGGTTCAAGAAGACGATGCCGATGATCACGTACGCGGGGATGAAGAACCAGTGCTCCGAGGGTGCGTCGGTGCGCACCTTGACCGCCTTCACTTTCCATCCCTGCTCGATGCCGCCGCGCTTCGCGCGGCTGCCGAACTTCACCGTCCCCACGCGCACTTCCTCGCCGAGCATGCTGAACGTGACGCCGGCATCGGACAGGCGCGCGCGGCCTTCACCCGGCTTGGTGAGTTGCACGGAAACCGTCTTGGTCACGTCCTCGCCCTCGACGTTGGTGCCCTCGATCACGAGCGGGAGCGGGTAATCCTCCGGCAGCGCCTGCGCCACGCTGTAGATCTCCCTCGGCGCTCGGTCTTCCCACGGCACGTAGAGGCGGTCCATGAAAGCGTTGGGGCGGAACAGCATGAACACCGCGATCAGCAGGAGCAGGGTCTCCCACCAGCGGCTCTTCGTGAGGAACCATCCCATCGTCACCGCGGCGAAGGCGAGGCACGCCACGGTGCTCGCGACCACCACCATCGTGAGCTCCCACCATCCATGCAGGTCGATGAGCAGCAGTTGCGGATTGAACATCCAGATGAGCGGCAGGATCACGGTGCGCAATGCATAGACGGAGCCCTGCAGTCCCACCTGGATGGCGTCCTCGCCTGCGATGGCCGCGCCCGCGAAGCTCGCCAGGCCCACGGGAGGCGTGATGTCGCCCATGATCCCGTAGTAGAAGACGAAGAGGTGCACGGCGATGAGCGGGATCACGAGCCCCGACTGCGCGCCCAGCTCGACGATGACCGGCGCCATGAGGGTCGCCACGAGGATGTAGTTCGCCGTGGTAGGCACGCCCAGTCCCAGCACCAGGCACACGAACGCGGTGAAGAGCAGCATCGCGATCACGTTGCCGTGCGAGACGAACTCCACGAACTCGGTCATGCGCAGGCCCAGGCCCGTGAGCGTGATGCCGCCCACGATGATTCCGGCGGTCCCGGTGGCGATCGCGATGCCGATCATGTTGCGCGCGCCGTCGTTCATGCCTTCGATGACCTGCCACGAGCCTTCCTTGAGCTCCTTCGCGACCGCGGCCTTCTGCCCCCGGAAGAAGGTGATGAGCGGGCCCTGCGACGCCATGAGCGCCATCAGCACGGCGGTCGCCCAGAACGCGGAGAGGGCCGGGGAGAGCTCCTCGATCATCAGGCACCAGATCAGCACGCCAATGGGGATGAGGAAGTGCATTCCCGCCTTGACCGTGGGCCAGGTCGCGGGAAGCACCGGGTTCTTGACGTCGACGTCCTGGGGAAGGTCGGGCTCCCGCGCGGCCATCCGGATGCACCAGAGGTAGAGAGCGGCCAGCAGGAACCCGAGGATCCAGGGCGCCGCGGCACCCGTGGCCTGCTGCACTGCGACCGCGACGAAATAGATCACGCACAGGACGACGATCGTGCCGGACACTCCCAGGCCCCAGGCGAGCAGCTTCTCCCTCACCGCGCGCGCGCGCCCCGGGGCGAAGGCTTGCATGCCCATCCTCAGGGCCTCGAGGTGCACGATGTAGAAGAGCGAGATGTAGGACAGGACTGCGGGCAGGAACGCATGCTTGCAGATGTCGCTGTACGGGATGCCGACGTACTCGACCATGAGGAAGGCGGCCGCCCCCATCACCGGCGGCATGATCTGGCCGTTCACCGAGCTCATCGTTTCGATCGCCGCGGCCTTCACGCCGCCGTACCCGGCCTTCTTCATGAGCGGGATGGTGAAGATGCCGCCGGAGACCACGTTCGAGACCGACGAGCCCGAGATGAGCCCGTTCAGGCCGGAAGACACCACCGCCACCTTGGCGGGCCCCCCGCGCAGGTGGCCGAGCAGGGCCATCGAGACCTGCATCATGTAGTTGCCGGCGCCGGCGCGATCGAGCAGGGCGCCGAAGAGCACGTAGATGAAGATGAAGCTCGAGGAAACGCCGAGCGCGACGCCGAAGACGCCCTCGGTCGTGAGCCACTGGTGCGACAGCATCCGCTCCCACGACGCCCCCTTGTGCGCGAGGACGTCAGGCATGTGCCTGCCGAAGATGATGTAGACGAGGAAGAGGATCGCGAGGATCGTCATCGGCAGGCCGACGGCCCGCCGCGTCGCCTCGAGCAGGAGCACCAGCCCCACGGTCGCGACGACGACGTCCTGCAGGTTGGGCTGGCCGGGCCGGGTCGCGAGCTCCCCGTAGAAAAGGAGGAAGTACGCGCCCGCGAACGCGCCCACCACCGCGAGGATCCAGTCGTACCAGGCGACCGACTTGCGCGACGAGCGCTTGAACGCCGGGTAGCAGAGGAAGGCGAGGAAGAGGGCGACGCCCAGGTGCAGCGACCGGGCCTCGGTGTCGTTCAGGATGCCGATGCCGAACGTGAAGGGCAGGGGCGAGGCGTACCAGAGCTGGAAGAGCGACCAGCCCACCGCAACCCAGAAGATGAGTTGACCGACCGGACCGGCCACCTTGCGGCCGCCGGTGTCGGATTCGGCGACGAGCTGCTGCAACTCCTCGGGCGGCTTGACCGGCTCCTGCGGCATGGCGCTCATCGTCTTCCTCCCATACGAAAAGGGGCGGCTTCGCTGCCGCCCCTCGAACTGGGCCCCGGGCGCTGCTGCAGCAACGCCCGGGATCCGATCACCTTACTTGATCCAGCCCTTCTCCTTGTAGTAACGCGCCGCACCCTCGTGCAGCGGTGCCGACAGGCCGTTCTTCACCATCTCCTCGGGCTTGAGGTTGGCGAGCGCCGGGTGCAGCTTCTTGAACTCGTCGAAGTTGTCGAACACGGCCTTGACCACGGCATAGACGCTGTCGGCCGGGACCTTCGAGGAGCTGACCAGCGTGGCGAGCACGCCGTAGGTTTCGGTCGGCTGCGGGTTGCCCGGGTACAGCCCGCCCGGGATGGTGGCCTTCGCGTAGTAGGGCTTGTCCTTCAGGAGCTTCTCGACCGCCGGGCCCGTGATCGGCACCAGCTTCGCGCCGCAGGACGTGGTCGGGTCCTGGATGTTGGC
>CAMPHL010000325.1 GCA_946885905.1 uncultured Pseudomonadota bacterium
CGCCCCTTACTACAAGGAGTTCGGCATCGATCCCGCGGGCATTCCGGCGGGGCCGGGTCGGGCGCCCTTCAGCGCGGAGCTCGCCGATGTGCTCGCGCCCTTCCGCCCTGCCGTCGTGAGCTTCCATTTCGGGCTGCCGTCGCCGGAGCTCCTCGCGCGGGTGAAATCCTGGGGATCGAAGGTGCTTTCCTCCGCCACCACGGTCGAGGAAGCGCTCTGGCTCGAATCGCGCGGCGTGGACGTCGTGATCGCGCAGGGCCTCGAAGCCGGGGGCCATCGCGGCATGTTCCTCGGCGCGGACATCGCCACGCAATTGGGAACCTTCGCATTGCTGCCGCAAGTGGTGGCCGCCGTGCGCGTGCCCGTGATCGCCGCAGGCGGCATCGCGGATGCGAGCTGCGTCCGGGCCGCAATGGCGCTGGGCGCCTCGGGCGTGCAGGCCGGGACCGCGTTCCTGCTTTGTCCCGAGGCGACCACGCCTGCGGTCAATCGCGCGGCTTTGAAGGTGCGCCCGCACGTCACGGCTCTCACCAACCTCTTCACCGGTCGCCCGTCGCGGGGCATCGTGAACCGCGTGGTGCGCGAGGTCGGTCCCATCAACGCCCAAGCGCCGGCTTTTCCGCTCGCCACCGCGGCCATCGCGCCGCTGCGCGCGAAGGCCGAAGCCGCGGGCTCGGGCGACTTCTCGCCTCTCTGGAGCGGGCAGAACGCGAGCGGCTGCCGCGAGGTCCCGGCCGCGGAGATCGTCGCCGCACTGGCCGCGGGCCTGGAGAGGGCATGAAGGTCGCGCTCATCGCCCACGGAGGCGCTGGCAACATCCGTCCCGGCGGCGAGCAGCGCGCCGTCGAAGGAATGCAGGTCGCGGTGCAGGCGGGCCGCGCGGTCCTGCTCGCGGGCGGCGGCGCGCTCGATGCCGTCTGCGCGACGGTCGTCGCGCTGGAGGACAACCCCGCGTACAACGCCGGTACCGGAAGCTGCCTCAACTACGACGGCGACGTCGAGATGGACGCCTGCGTGATGGAAGGCGCGAACGCGCGCGCCGGCGCGGTCGCGGCGTTGCGGCGCGTGAAGAACCCCATCCTCGTCGCCCGCAAGGTCATGGACGAGACCGACCACGTGATGCTGGGCGGCGAGGGGGCGCTGCGGTTCGCGCGCACGATGGGCTTCGCAGACCACGATCCGGTCACCGCGCAGCGCCGCGAGGACTGGCAGGACAAGAAGCGCCGAATCGCGGAGGTGCTGGGGCCGCAGAGCCTCAACGTGCGCCGCTTCCTCAAGGACCACCCGGCCTATTCCGGCGGCACTGTCGGCGCGGTCGCGGTGGACGCATCGGGGGGCCTGGCGGCCGCGACTTCGACGGGCGGCGTGACCTTGAAGCTCGTCGGCCGCATCGGCGATACGCCCATCCCTGGAGCCGGCAATTACGCATCTGAACACGTCGCCGCCTCGGCCACCGGCACGGGCGAGTACGTGATGCGGATCCTTTCGACGCGCGCGGTCGCCGAGCGCGTCGAGCGGGGCGAGCCGCTCGAGCAGGCCGTGCGAGGCGTCCTCGACCAGATGGGCCGCATGTTCGACGCGGACGTCGGGCTCATCGCCGTGGACCGCGAAGGCAACACGGTGGCGCAGCACCGCACGCGCGACATGCCGCACGGCTGGTTCTCGGGCGATTCGGCCGTCGCCTCGCGCGCCCGCGTTTGAGCGCGTACAAAATCCCCGTCTCCACCCTCGTGGTGGTGTACACGCCCGCCCTCGAGGTGCTGCTTCTCGAGCGCGCGGACCATCCGGGCTTCTGGCAATCGGTGACCGGAAGCCAGCACGAGGGCGAAACGCTGGAAGAAACGGCGGCGCGGGAGCTCGCCGAGGAAACGGCCATCGTGGCCCGGCCGGGAGCGCTCGAGCGCTGGAACCTGCAGAACGTCTACGAAATCTATCCGGTATGGCGGCACCGCTACGCGCCCGGCGTCACGCACAACACCGAGCATGTCTTCGGTTTACGGGTTCCGGGAAGGGTCCCGGTCACGGTCGCGCCTCGAGAGCACCTGGGCGCGATGTGGCTACCCTGGCGCGAGGCCGCCGATCGCGTCTTCTCGTGGAGCAACCGCGGCGCCATACTGAAGCTTCCCGAACGCAACCGTGCCTGAAGCGCCATGCCGCGCAAGAACCTGACGGTAGTGACCTACAACATCCACAAGGGCCTGTCGCAGTTCAACAAGCGGCTGGTGCTGCATGGAATCCGCGACGGCCTGAGGGGTCTGGGCGCGGACGTGGCCTTCCTGCAGGAGGTGCAGGGCAAGCACGAGAAGAACGCGCGCCGCCACGTGAGCTGGCCCGAGAAGGCCCAGTACGAGTTCCTCACGCACGAGGATTGCCAGCACTGCGTCTACGGGATGAACGCCGTGTACCAGCACGGGCACCACGGCAACGCCGTGGTGAGCCGCCATCCCATTCCCGTGTGGGAAAACATCGACATCTCGCACCACCCCATCGAGAGCCGCGGGCTGCTGCATTGCGAGGTGCAGGTCGAAGGGTGGAAGGAACCCGTGCATTGCATCAACGTGCACCTGGGGCTTTGGGGGCGAAGCCGCCGCTTCCAGCTCGAGTGGATGGCCGAGCGCATTCGCGCGGCGGTGCCGAGGAAGGGGCCGCTCATCGTCGCGGGCGATTTCAACGACTGGGCGAAGAAGGCGAGCGACTACCTCAGGACCGAGCTCGGACTGTACGAGGTCTTCGAGCACCTGGAGGGGCGCCCTGCGCGCAGCTATCCGGCGCAGATGCCGCTTTTCACGCTCGACCGGATCTACGTGCGCGACCTGGGCGTGGAAGCCGTGCAGCGACACGTCGGAGCGCCGTGGTCGCGGCTATCGGACCACGTGGCGCTCGCGGCCCGGTTGACGCGCCAGTAGCTCCTAGCGAGACGCGCGGTTCGCGGCGGCGCCGCGCACCATGGTGCCCACGCCGGAGCTCGTGAGCACTTCGAGCAGCAGCGCGTGCGACACGCGGCCATCGATGATGTGCGCGCTCTTCACGCCGTTCCTCACCGCGTCCAGGGCGCACTCGACCTTGGGCAGCATGCCGCCGGAGATCGTGCCGTCGTCGATCATCTCGCGCACCCTTTGCGCGGTGAGCCCCGTGACGACCTTGCCCTCCCTGTCGAGCACGCCGGTGGTGTTCGTGAGCAGGATCAGCTTCTCGGCCTGCAGCGTGATGGCGAGCTTGCCCGCGGCAACGTCCGCGTTGATGTTGTAGGCGGTCCCCCTCTCGTCGCTGCCGATCGGCGCGATCACGGGAATGAAGTCGCGCGAGTCGAGCAGCTGGATGATCTCGGGGTCGATGCGCACGACCTCGCCTACCAGTCCCACGTCGATCTTCTTCTTCTTGTCTTCCTTGCTCGCGACCTTGAGCTTGCGGGCGTGGATGAAGTGGCCGTCCTTGCCGGTGAGGCCGACCGCCTTGCCCCCCGCCTTGTTGATGAGCGTCACGATCTCCTGGTTGATGAGGCCGCCCAGGACCATCTCGACCACGTCCAGCGTCTCCTCGTCGGTCACGCGCATGCCCTGGATGAACTCGCTCTGCTTGCCGAGCTTCTGCAGCAGCGAGCCGATCTGGGGACCGGCGCCGTGCACGACCACCGGGTTCATGCCGATCAGCTTGAGGAGCACCACGTCCTCCGCGAAGTCCTCCTGCAACGCCACGTCGGTCATCGCGTTCCCGCCGTACTTGATGACGATGGTGCGGTCGTAGAACTGGCGGATGTACGGGAGGGCCTCGATGAGGACCTCCGCTTTCTGTGCGGCGCTCACTTTGGGGGGCATGGGGTCCGGA
>CAMPHL010000326.1 GCA_946885905.1 uncultured Pseudomonadota bacterium
CCTCGGGGCGCGCCTACTATTTCGCGATGCTGGACCTCGACCGCTTCAAGCGCATCAACGACGAGTTCGGGCACCTCTACGGCGACGAGATCCTGGTGCACTTCGCGAACCTCATGCGCGCGACCTTCCGCAGCGGCGACCTGCTGTATCGCATCGGCGGAGAGGAGTTCGTCGCGATCTTCGGCGTCGAGCCGCCCGAGCACGGCGGCGAGCTCACGCTCGAGCGCTTTCGCAAGGCGGTGGAGGCGCACGATTTCCCCGGCGTGGGCCAGGTCACGGTGAGCATCGGCTATACGCGCGTGGTGGACGCCACCACACCCGCGCCCGTGCTCATAGACCGCGCGGACGAGGCGCTCTACTACGCCAAGGAGCACGGCCGCAACCGCGTGTGCGGCTGGGAGTCGCTGGTGAAGGCGGGCGAGATCGAGCCCAGGGCCGCCCCGAAGGGCGACGTGACGTTGTTCTAGCGGCCTACCGCCTGAACTGCGCCAGCACCGACGAAGTCCAGGTGAGGCGCTCGATGAGCGTGCGCAGGAACTCGCGGTTGAAGCGCAGCTGGCAGCCTTCGGAGAGCGACTCGAGCTGCGAGGAGGCGATCTTCAGCAGCTGCACCTCGGACACCGAGATGATCGAGGCCGAGCGCCGCGCGCGGTCGCCCGAGAGGTAGGCCATCTCGCCGAAGCAGTCGCCTTCCTTGAGGACGTTGAGGAGCTTGCCGTCCTTCACGACCTTCACCTGGCCGCCCACGATGATGAAGAAGGCCTGGCCGATCTCGCCTTCGAGCAGCAGGTTCTCGTCGCGGGCGTGGGTCTCCCACACCGCGCCGCGCAGCACTTCCCACAGCTCGGCGTCGCGGAACTCGCGGAAGAAGGGCAGCGCCCGCAGCCGGTTGAACTTCTCCGTCGAGCTGATCTCGTGCGAGTAGCGCTCGAGCTGGGGGAACGTGTTGGCGAGCTCGCTCGCCATCTCGAACCAGGTGCCGTAGCGGACCTTCGGGTCCTTGTGCATCGCCTTGCGCACGATCTCGACCAGCTTTTCGGGCAGGTCGGGGCGCAGCTGCTCGATCGGGACCGGGTCCTCGTTCAGGATCTTGTTGATCATCGCCACCGCGTTGTCGGCACGGAAGGGAAGGCGGCCGGTGAGCAGCTCGTACATCACGACGCCGAGCGAGTAGATGTCGGTCTGGACGCTCGGGCCCTCCTCGTTGATCTGCTCGGGCGACATGTACGCCGGCGAGCCCAGGAAGCCGTCGATCTGCGTATGCGTGGCGTGCGAGATCTTGGCGGTGCCGAAGTCGCTGATCTTGATCTCGTCGCGCTCGGAAAGCAGGATGTTGGCGGGCTTGATGTCGCGGTGGATCACGCCGTTCTGGAAGGCGTAGTCGAGCGCGCGGCACATCTTGAAGATCACCAGCACGGCCTGGCGCACCGCCAGCAGGTTGGTTTCGGTGCAGAACTTCTTGAGCGAGCCCCCCGGCACGTACTCCATCACGATGTAGCGCTGGTCGCCTTCGACCACGGCGTCGTAGACGCCCACGATGTTCGGGTGGTTCAACTTGCCGGCGAGCGAAGCTTCGTTCAGGAAGAGCTTCTCGAATCGCTTGGCCTCCTCCTCGCCCATTTCCGCGTCCTGCTTGGCGACTTTTATCGCCACCTTGCGGTCGTTGAACGGGTCCTCACCGAGATAGACGACGGCCGATGCGCCCTGGCCGAGCTCCGAGAGCACGCTGTACTTGCCGATTTTGTGGGGCCGTTCGGGCACGAGGTTTTTCGCAGGAAGGGCTTGTTTTTCCGCGAGTTTAGCGGTTTTCAGGCGTGCTCGCGGGCAAGCGAGCGCGCCAGGCGCGAAAAACCTTCCGGCGTGATGTCGCGGATCTCCACGCCGGCCGCTGCCTGGGCCTGCCGGTAGTTGCGGAAGAGCGAACGGCGGTAGGCCGGGTCGTAGTGGCTTTCCAGGAGGTCGCGAACCAGCGGCTGCCACCGCCGCGCCGAGAGGTGCGCCTTCCATTGCTCGATGCGCTCGGCGCCGTGCAGGTCGCGCAACAGGTCGAGCTTGGCCGCGAGCGCGGCGGGCTCGCCGACGAAATGGGCGTAATCCTCGAGCAGGAGCGCCACGCGCGTGTCCACGTCGGCTTCGAGGCGCACGCAGCGCGATGCGCGCATGCGTTCGATCAGGTCCTCGGGCACGCGCAGGTTGCCCACCTTCCTGCTTTCGCTTTCGACGAAGACCGGCGTAGCGGGATCGAAGCGCGAAAGCGCGCTCCAGATCGAAGTCTCGAAGGCCTTCTGCGAAGGTTGCGGCGCGCCGGGCAGCTCGCCCAGCACCGAGCCGCGATGCGCGGCGAGCGCCTCGAGGTCGAGGACCTGCGCGCCGGCCGCGGCGAGCGCTTCGAGCAACCGGCTCTTGCCCGAGCCGGTCGCTCCGCAAACCACGCGCAAATCGAAGCGCGCGGGCATCGCCGCGAGCTCGGCCACGACCTGCCGCCGGAACGCCTTGTAGCCTCCCTCGAGCTGGCGCGCGTCCCATCCGACTTGCCGCAGCACGTGCACCAGCGAACCCGAGCGCCCGCCGCCGCGCCAGCAGTACACCAGCGGTTTCCACTCGCGCGGCTTGTCCGGGAAGAGCCGCTCGAGGTGCGCGGCGATGTTGCGCGCCGCGATCGGCGCGCCCACGCGTTTCGCCTCGAAGGCGGAGCGCTGCTTGTACACCGTGCCGACCAATATTCGCTCGGCGTCGTCGAGGACGGGCACGCTCACGGCGCCGGGCAGGTGGTCCTCCGCGAACTCCGCCGGGCTGCGCGCGTCGAGGATGTCGTCGAAGCCCTGCAGGTCAGCCCGGGAGATCGGCGTTGCGACGCTCGCGCCGGCCCGTTCGCGGTGGAACGGCAGCTCGCTCACCCTGCCGCGCCTCGGAAGCGGCCACGCTCCACCTTCACGACGCCCGCTTGCGCAACAGCGGCTCGATCACCTTCCAGACGTTGTCCACGATGCGCCCCTGGGCCGGCGCCGTGGGGTGCAACTGGTCGGGCTGGAAGAGATCCGGATTCTCGGCCACGCCTTCCAGCAGGAAGGGCACCAGCGGCACCTTCGCCTCCGACGCGAGCTTGGGGTACAGGTCGCGGAACTGGGCCGCGTAATCGATGCCATAATTCGGAGGAATCATGATGCCCACGAGCACGGGCTGGGCATGCGCCGACCTGGAGAGCTTCAGCATCCGGTCCAGGTTGTCGCGAATGCCCTGCACGGGCTGGCCGCGCAGCGCGTCGTTGGCGCCGAGGGCGATCACGACGAGGTCGGGCTTGTGGCGCTTCAGGTCCTCCGGCAGCCGCCGCAGTCCTCCGGCGGTGGTCTCGCCCGAGATGCTGGCGTTCACGAAGCGCCAGTCGAGGCCCGAGCGCTTCGCGCGCTCGGCGATGAGGTGGACCCAGCCCTGGTCGGGGGACAATCCGTAGGCCGCCGAGAGACTGTCGCCGAAGACGAGTGCCGTGCGCGCGGCTGCCGCGGGCGCGGCGAGGGCGAGCAGCACGGCGGCGAGGAACGCGGCGCGCAGCGAGGAAATGAGTCGGGATGAATGCACTGATTGACGCGGATCGCAAGGGCGCCGGACAGGCGGCCCCGGCTTCGGCCATTGTGAGGGCGGAAGCCCTCACCAAACAAGTCACCACGCCCGACCACGAGCTCACGATCGTGAAATCCGCGACTTTCGCGGTGCTCCAGGGCGAGGCGGTCGCGATCCTGGGCGCGTCGGGTTCGGGCAAGTCGACCTTGCTGGGACTGCTCGCGGGGCTCGACGTTCCCAGCTCGGGCCGCGTGCTGATCGGCG
>CAMPHL010000327.1 GCA_946885905.1 uncultured Pseudomonadota bacterium
CCGGCCGGGCCGTTCCAGCCCGACGTGCTCGCGATGCCGGGCGCCAGGGCGCTGCTCGACCGGCTCAAGCTCTCCGACCCGGAGACGATCCCGCGCCGCGCGGTGGGCCGCTGGACCACCCTGGGCCCGTACTTCAGGGGCAGCTACGGGATGCCGGCGAACTCGGACTTCCATCCCATCGTCGAGCACCGCGCCTCGAAGACCCGCTTCACGCGCGATCGCGCGAGCGACCTGGTGGAACTGCTCGCCGCGCCCATCCCCATGCTGGAAATGCTCGACCATGGAATAGCGCCCCCTGCCGGGCGCCGTGACGTCGCACGCGTGAACGTTGCCGAGGTGTCAGGGGCGTCCGCGTGGGCAGCTCACGACATCGTCATGCAGGCCGGTTCCGCAAGCTCGTCGATGCTCGCGGAGACGCACGAGATCGCCGCGCACATGGTTCGCGTCTGGACCACGCAATGCGCGACCGAGCTCACGTTCAGGCAGGCTTTCCCGCAGATGTTCGCCGTGGCCGAGCTTGTCAACCCGCACCTCCACCCAAGCGTCGTCACGCCGCTGTGGCGCCGCATCGCCGAGTCGCGCTGCGCGGCTGCGCTGGAGGCCTCCGAGCGCCGATGGATCGAGCTGTTCTCCGCGGTCGGAGCGCGCGACGCGCAGCGCATGGCCGACATCGGCTCCAGGATCCTCTCGGACGCGGGCGCGGCGCGCGGGCCCGAATCGGAATACGCGTTCATGGCCGCGGTGACAGGGGCGCTCGCCATGGACGACGTCGCGCTCGCGCGCCGGCTGCTCCAGGAGGGCACGCAAAAGTGGCTGCGCCCCGGGGTGCGGCGGGCCGAGCTCGCCTACCTCTTCAACCTCGCGCGGGCCCGGGCGGTCGCGGCGCGCTAGGGCCGCCAGGGATTGGCCGCCATGGGCAGGCCGTTCGAGAGGTAGGTGAGGAAGTATTCGAGGTTGTTGAGCTCCTCGGAGCCGGCCGGAAAGGGAGCCGCGCCCATGAGCTCCAGGCACTCGCGGAAGCGCTCCTGCAGCGTGACGGGCTCGCCCTTGCGGATGACCGGCCAATGCGTAGCCTGTCCGATGGCAGGCGACAGGGGAGTGTCTTCGAAGCGCTTCCCGACTCCGATCACGTGGCAGGATGCGCACGCGTAATTGCGCTGCCCCATGCGCGAATAGTAGAGGCGACGGCCCTGCTCGAAGCGCGCCTCGCCTGCCGCAGGTACGCGCACGGCGACCTTCTGCCCGTCCGAGAGCGAGCGCAGGTAAGACACGACAACGCCCATGGTCCTTGCGTCGCCGTGGTCGTAGAGCGGCTCGCCGTGCGACTTGAGGCACTGGTTGATCGCCATCTCCAGCGTGATCACGCGCTTCAGGCGCGGGTCGAACTGCGGGTAGGCGGCGGCGATCCGGCGACCGCCGTTCGGGAAACACCCCGCAAGGCTGCGGCCGTTCTTGAACTTGCGCGTGAACAGCGCCTTGCCTGCGGCGATCACGGCGGCGGACGCGCCGGCGTTGTCTTCGACCGCACGCTTCAAGTCGCCGTCGAGCGCCGCGGCGCCGAGCGGATAGTCCTGCGGCGCGATGCCCGGCAGGCGCTCCTTGTATGCCGCGGCCATCGAGGCGCGGACCTCCCCGGGCGTGGCGGCGGAGGCGGGCAGGGCGAGGACGATCCCGGCGAGCATCGCCGCGAGCCGTTCAGGGAAGCGCATGCAGGTACTCCACGATACGGTTGATTTCCGTGGGATCGAGGATGCGGTGGCGCCCGAAGGGGGGCATCACCGTGTCGGGATTGGCGCGCGTCGGATCCTCGATGATTTCGCGCAGGCGCTCGCGGCCGAGGCTGCGCATGCGCTCGCCCGTGAGCCTCGGGCCCAGGTCGGCGCGCGTGGCAGGACCTGCCCCCTCGGGCACCTGGTGGCAGGCGACGCAGTGGCCCTTGTCGCGCTGCACGAACTCGGGCGGCGGGGCCTTCGTCTGCGCAACGGCGGGGAACGCCGGCGCGGCGAGCGCCAGCGCGAAAAGGAAGAGGCGGGACGGCATCAGCTGATCTTGAGCGCCTTCTCCGCCTCGCGTTCGTTCTCGAGCAGCGCGCGGAACTCGCGCAGCCGCGCCTCCGCGCTGGCTTCCTCGTAGTAGTCGCCGCCCCTCTGGCGCACCGCCCAGTCGAGCTGCTGCACGGCCGCGGCGAGGTTGCCGCGCCGGTACTGGGCCTCGGCCTGCGCGCGGTGCTGCGATAGCGTCTTCCCGGTGGCCTCGAACGCGCGCGCCTGCAGCTCGTAGAGCTGGTAGTCCTCGGGAAACTTGCGCAGCCGCTCTTCGACGTCGGCGAGCGCTTCCGGGTACATCCCCCGATCGACCAGGAGCCCGACATAGCCTTGCGCCAGGCCGCGCGAGTCGGGGAACGACTTGAGCGCCTGGCGATAGGTGTCGAGCGCCTCGGCTGCGCGGCCACGGTCCGCGAGAAGTTGGGCGGCCAGCCGCTCGAAGGCGGCGTGCGAATCGCCCCGGCGGATCGGCTCGAGCGTCTTCCACGCGCCCTCGAAGTCGCGCGCGCGCCGCTGCGCGAGCGCCAGCCCATAGACTTGCTCGCGCGGGCGGACCACGGTCTTCTCGGCGAGCTCCGCGCGCATCTGGGCGAGCGCCTCGGAGGGTGACCCCGTGAGCGCGCGCAGCCGCGCGCGCACGAGGCGGTACTCGAAGCTGCTGTCCGCGCGGCCGGTCCTGAAGACGGCCTGCGGCGTGCGGTCCTGCATGTCCGCGATCCGCTCGGTGGTGAGCGGGTGGGTGCGCAGGTACGAGGGCGCGCCCTTGAATTCGTTCAGCCGGTTGGCGCGCATGAGGCGCTCGAAGAATGCGGCCATGCCGTTCGGGTCGAAGCCCGCGCGCTCGAGCAGCGTCAAGCCTACGCGGTCCGCCTCGCGCTCGTGCTCGCGCGTGTAGTCCAGCATGTTCTGCACCTGGTAGGCCGCTGCCGCGGTCGCCGCGGCCTCGGTCATCTGTCCGCTCGACGAGGACTTGCTTTGCGAGGCGAGCACGGCCACGGCGAGGGCGGCCAGGGTCGCCCACGAGGCGCGGTTGGCGCCGGCGATCGTACGCGCCTGGTGCTTCTGCAGGATGTGCGCGATCTCGTGCGCCATCACGCCCGCGAGCTCGCTCTCGTTCTCCGACAGGATGAACAGGCCCGTGTGGATGCCGATGTGGCCGCCCACGAGCGCGAAGGCGTTGATCACCTCTTCCTGCAGCACGAAGTAGGTCACGTCCTTGCGCGGGAGGTCGGCTCCGGCCATGAGCCGCGTGCCCAGCCCCGTGATGTAGTCGGCGACTTCGGGATCGTCGATGAATGCCGGGTCCGCGCGGATGTCGCGCATGATGCGGTTGCCGATCGTGCGTTCCTGCGCCTCGCTGATCGCCTTGGAGGAGATGTCGCCGAGGTCGGGCAGGCCCTGGGCGACGGACTGGGCCGCGAAGACCGATGCGACGAGGGCGGCGAGGATTCGGGCGATCACGGGACGGAAGCGGGTGCTGCTATGATGGCCGGGCCCGCGGGCAGGCGCGCAAAGCACGGACCATTATGACCCAAAAGTTGACCCATTTCGACGAACGCGGCGCGGCCCGGATGGTTGACGTCGGCGACAAGGCCGAAACTCACCGGGTCGCGGTAGCGGGGGGCTCCATCCGGATGCGGCCGGAGACGTTCGAGCTGGTCCGCTCGCTGTGGGACCACCCGCCCCGGCCCGAGTGGGGCGCCGGCTTCGGCGGCCAGGCCTTCCACACGATCCTCCCGCACCCCACCGACTCCTCACGCATGGTCGTGGCGATGT
>CAMPHL010000328.1 GCA_946885905.1 uncultured Pseudomonadota bacterium
ATCCGTTTCATCCGTGTTCCAAAGGTTTTCCGCCACCTTCCGCGAGATCGCCAGCGTGAAAATCCTCATCCTCGTCGAGAACCTCCCCAGCCCCTTCGACCGCCGCGTGTGGCAGGAGGCGACCGCGCTGCGCGACGCGGGCCACACGGTCACCATCGTTTGCCCGACGGGCAAGGGCTACGAGAAGCGCTACGAGGAGATCGACGGCATCGCGATCCACCGCTATGCGCTGCCCATGGAGGCCGAGGGCGCGCTGGGCTACGCGGTCGAGTACACCACCGCGCTCGCGAAGGCTTTCTGGCTTTCCTGGAAGGTGCTCTTCACCCGCGGCTTCGACGTGGTCCACGCCTGCAATCCCCCGGACCTCTTCTTCCTCATCGGGGCGTTCTTCAAGCTGCTCGGCAGGAAGTTCGTCTTCGACCACCACGACATCAACCCCGAGCTCTACGAAGCCAAGTTCGGCCGCCGCGACTTCTTCTGGAAGCTCATGGTGTGGCTCGAGCGCATGACCTTCCGGGTCGCCGACGTGTCGATCGCCACCAACGAGTCGTACAAGCGCATCGCGATCGAGCGCGGCGGCATGGACCCGGCGCGCGTCTTCGTCGTCCGCAGCGGCCCGAGCCTCGCACGCATGAAAATCGGAATGCCGCATCCGCACCTGCGGCGTGGCCGCGCCCACCTGGTGGGCTATGTGGGGGTGATGGGCCGCCAGGAAGGCATCGACCTGCTGCTCGAGGCCGCGCGCGTGATCGTGCACGACCTGGGCCGCCGCGACGTGCACTTCGGGCTGGTGGGCGGCGGGACGTCGCTGGAAGAGATGAAGGCGCTTGCCGCAACGCTGGGCGTGGACGACTACGTGACCTTCACCGGCCGCGTTCCCGACGCCGAAATGCTCGCGATGCTCAACACGGCCGATGTGTGCGTGAACCCCGACGTGGCCAACGAGATGAACGACAAGTCGACCATGAACAAGATCATGGAGTACATGGCGCTCGGCAAGCCCATCGTGCAGTTCGACTTGACCGAGGGCCGCTTTTCCGCGCGCGAAGCTTCGCTCTACGCGGCGAAGAACGATGCACGCGACCTGGCGGCGAAGATCGTCGAGCTGCTGGACGACCCGCAGCGGCGCGCCGAGATGGGCGCGTACGGGCGTTCCCGGGTCGAGAACGAGCTGGAATGGCGCTTCGAGGTGCCGAAGCTGCTTGCGGCGTACGAGATGGCGGCTACCGCGGTAGGAACGCGCCTACAGACCGAGTACCAGGGTACGCCGACAGACTAGGCTGGGCGAAGGACCCAGATTGGAGGCATGGGCCCGTACCAGCATCCGCTGTCTTCCTGGCACGATCGGCTCGAAGCCGCGCGCGCCGTCGCGGACGTGGTCGACGCCTGCCACGACTTCGTCGCCCGGATGTCGCCCATCCAGCTCGCGGAGCTGCCGCGCGCGCTGCTGCCTCCGCAGGAGGTCGACGCCGCCTCGATCTCCAACTACGCCGTCGAGCTCGTTCGCAGCGATCTCGCCCTGGGCGACGACGCTTCACCGACGCTCAAGCTCTTCGCGCTTTTCTTCAGCGAAGCCTCCGCGGCGATCGCGCGCATCGCGATGGCCCGGGCGCGTCGCGACGGCTGGGCCTACGTCGCGTTGCGAAGATGAGGCTGCAGCCCAAGCCGATGCGCGCCGAGGATCTCTTCGTCGTGCTGGACAAGGCGTTTCGCAAGCGCGCGCGCCGATGCGGGCGATGCGGCTTCTCGCTGCCGTTCCCGGTGTTCCGCGACGACGAGGCGGCGCCCGAGTCGTGGTCGGTGTTTCCGTCCGAGCAATGCACGCCCGAATGCCTCGACGTGCTCGACGAGCTGATCTCGACTTTCCAGAAGACCCATCGGCTCTCCGCGCCCCCGGGCCGAACGGGCCCGATGTAGCGCTTCGCTAGGGGCCGCTCGAGTCGAGCGCCGCCACGAACGCGCACGGTCCCGCGCCGTCCGCGCCATCGCATTTCTTGAGCAGGGCGGTGAGCTCGCGGCGCATCCGGGCTAGCACGGCAGCACGCTGCTCGAGCTCCCCGAGCTTGCGCTGCGCGAGCGAACGCCCGCCCTCGCAATCCTTGCCGTCCGCGGCGATCCTGAGCAGCGATGCGATCTCTTCGAGCGTGAAGCCGAGGCCCTGCGCGCGCCGGATGAAGGCGATCTGGCGCACCGCGGAATCGGGGTAGTGCCGGCGCCCGCCGAGGCGCTTGGGCGGCAGGGGGATCAGGCCTCGCCGGTGGTAATAGCGGACGGTTTCGATGTTGACCCCGGCCGCCTTGGCCAGCTGACCGATCGACCGGCGCTCGCCCGCCGGCCCGGTGGCTCTTGTTTTCATCGCGCCCATTGTCCTCCATGGACCTTGGTACGGGTCCATCCGCCGCTGTGCGGCACCGCGGGTGTCGCGTTGCGGCGACGCTTTCTCCGAGTAGACCCCCGAAATCCCGCCTGTAGCCCCGGCATGACGTTACGCGTCATGGCCTGGCGACGCTTTGTCGTTTCCCAACTACAGGTTGTCAGCGCAGTCCGACCCCCCTACAGTGGTTTCCTACAACGAAATCGGGGCTGGCCGACATCCCACCCTCGGGCCGACTACAACACCAACTCGTCCGCCCGCCCTGAAGTTATCGCAAGCTACTGAAGATAAATAATAAATTTGCGATGGCACGCCCCTCGCTTATAAGGCGACTCGTTTCGTTGTCCTTGGAGAGTTGCCGACATGCGAAGACATGCCACCCAGGCCAGCCGAGTGCGCACACTCGCTGCCTCCCTTTCCGTGCTGCTCGTAGGCACGGCCCTTTACGCCAGCAGCGTTCGCGCCCAGACACCCACCGCGACCCTCCCATCCACCGGCACGATCGCGGTCACCACGTACGAATCCGCCGGCCTCTACTGGCAGGGCCCCGGCGGCACCGCCGGCTGCGAGGTGAAATACCGCAAGAATGGCGAGAGCGCGTGGAAGCAGGCGCTCCCGATGTGGTACGACGCGCGCGACGGACAATGCCGCGGTTCCATCGTCGGCCTCGAAGCGGGCACGTGGTACCAGGCCGAGCTCAACCTTCCCGGCCAGGCCGCCTCGCGCGGGCTGGTGTTCCAGACCTGGAGCAACGCGAAGCCCATCGCCAAGACCATCGCCGTCAACGGCGGCAGCGCCCAGTACACGATCACCGAGGGCGGCTCGCCCAGCGGCTGGGTCGTCTACGAAGGCAACGGCGCCACGCTCGACGGTGGCAACAACGCGACCTACAACATCCACGTGAAGGCCTCGTACGTGATCATCCGGGGCCTGAAGCTCAGGGGCGCCAGGCAGGACGCGATCCGCATCGAGCCCACGTCGCACGACCTGGTGATCGAGGACAACGACATCAGCGGGTGGGGCCGCACGCGCGACGGCACCTGGGCCACCAACATGGACTCGGGCATCCGCGGGGTGTGCAGCACGACCTCGTACGACGCGCTGATGCGCGTGACGATCCAGCGCAACAAGATCCACGACCCGCGCTACGGCGCGAACTCGTGGTCCGACGGCCACCCGGCCGGCGCGCAAGCCATCGCCTTCAGCCACTGCGGCGGCCAGCTCGTGATCCGCCACAACGAGATCTACTCGACCACCGGCAAGTACTTCAACGACGCCATCGGCGGCGAAGACAACTTCACCAAGGCGGGCTTCCCCAACGCCGACAGCGACATCTACGGCAACCGCATCTCGCACGCCTGGGACGACGGCATCGAGGCCGAGGGCGCGAACGAGAACGTGCGCATCTGGGGCAACTA
>CAMPHL010000329.1 GCA_946885905.1 uncultured Pseudomonadota bacterium
CGCCGAAGCGAGCGGCACGATCTCGCGCTCGTAGCGCGCGAGCCGCCCGCGATTGCTCTCGAACTCGTGCAGGAGCCCGCGCACCTCGGCCACGTGCTCGCGCAGCGACTCCTCGCGCAGCGCCGCGGCCTGGTCCGCCATCGCCTGGCTCGCGCGAGCCTCGCGATCCTGCCGGTTGCCGGCGTCCCAGGGCAGCGGGATGCGTACCTCGAACGAGACCATGTCGCCGAATTGCGAACCGCGCACCAGGTACGACAGCTCGGTCGTGATGTCGGGCTTGGAGGCGATGGCCGCCAGCCTCGCCTCGGCGGAGGCGATCTCCCGCGCGCGCTCGAGCACCTGGATCTGCGGATGGCGCGACAGGTCGATGTCGGAACCGTGCGCGTCGGTGTGCGCGCCGACGAAGGCGGGACGCCGGCCCAGGGGGCGCGCGCCGTCGGGCCCGGTCCAGCGAGCGAGCATCGTGCGCGCGACCTTCACCTTGCGTTCGTATTCGGCCGCGCGGTCGTCCAGCATCGCGAGGTTCGCGCGTGCCATGAGCAGGTCGGCCTGGCTGCCGCGTCCGGCCCGGTACTCGGCTTCGGCGAGCTGCGCTTCCTGCAGGCCGCGCACGCGCTGCTCGGCGATCGCGGCGGCCATCGCTTCGGCGTGCCAGGCGTCCATCCAGGCGATGGCGGTATCCCGGCGAATCGCGGCGCGCGTGGCTTGCGCCTCGGCTTCGCCCTTGCGCGCCTCGAGCTGGTAGCGCTCCGCACGCAGCTCGCGCTTGTCGCCGCGGGTCCATTCCTGCATCACGCCGATGCGGCGCATGGTCATGAAGTCGCGCGTGGTGCTGAAGCGGTTGCCCGAGGCCCAGGCCTTGGCGAGCGATGGGTGCGCGGGCGCTTCGGCCGCCTGCTCCTTCTCGATCGGCAGGTTGTCGATCGCGAGCGTGAGCACGGGGTCGGGCAGCTGTCCAGCGGCCAGCGCCCTTTCGCGCGCCGCGCCGATGCCGAAGGCCTGGGCGGTGAGGCTGCGCGAGCGCTCGATCGCGAGGCGCTGGGCCTCGTCGAGCGAGAGCGGGCCTTCGGCGCAGAAGGCAATGCCCGACGCAAGCGACAACGCCGCGGCAAGCGCCATGGTGGATCGGTTCGACATCGCTACCTCCGGACAGGACATGAAGCTCGACCGGCGCGACGCGCGCCGGGCGCTACGACTTCAAGGACCGGAGGGCTAGATGTGGAAGCGGCAGTGACGGACCGCGAGCGGCGGCCCGGTGGGACGTTCGAGCAGCGAAGGCAGCTCGCGTGAGGCAGGCGGCGCGTTTTCCACGCCCGCCAGGGGCACGAACCACGACATGGGAAAGGCCGCAAGAGCCGCCACGGGGACCGGGGCGCTGCGATGGTCGAGAGACTGGTTGCCCTGCTGGCAATGCGCCGCGCAAAGCGGCGTGGCAGGTGCATCCGGGGGCTGGTGCTGGTCGCAGGGCGCCTCGCTCCCCACCACCGCCACTCGCATCGCTTCCGCGCCGGGGCATGCGTATGCCGCCACTGCGAGCTGCGAAAACAGCACGGTAACGAGGGTGAGGAGGGCCAAAAACGCCCTGAACGGACGGCTTTTCACGCGAACAGTAGACCACAAAAGCCGGGCTCCGGCGGCCCCTGGAGGTTGATCCGGGACAAACCTGCGCCACAAGGGATCATTCGCGCCTGCGTCCGCCTCGGAATCGTCCTACTCGGACAGGCGGCGGCATCAACCCCCCAAAGGGTGTGGAGGCCGAGCATGCATTGGGAACGCTCCGATACTTGCCGGCCGAAGCGAAACCGATACTGGGTTCATGCCTGCCCCGGAGACGTCAATGGCCCTCGAGTTCGCTTTCATTCCCGGCTTCACCCAGGCGCTCCAAGCCTCGCCTGCGGCGACTGAAGCGCGCTCCAAGCTGCTCAATACCATCGCCAACGGCAGGTTCACGCCCCGGATGCGGGCGATCGTGGCGCTGGTGGTCTCGCAGGAGACCCGCTCCGACTACGCGCTCTGGGCGCAGACCTGCGTGGCGCGCCGCGCCGGCCTCAGCGGCGAGGACATCGTCTTCGCCCAAGGCGCCACGTCGCTGGATGGCCGCGAGGCCGCCGTCGCCAGGCTCGCGCACATCATCGCGCGCACGGGTTGCTTCGATCCGGACGAGGTGCGTCGCTTGTCACGCGACCCGCGGCTGCAGCCCTCGGACGTGGTCGAGATCGTGGCCAATGCCGCGCTCGCCGTGCTCGACAACTACCTGATCCAGGGTCTCGCTCCCGCCAAGACACACGCGGCCTGAACCCTCGAAGGCATATCACGGAGAGCACCGGGAAGCCGCAGCGCTAAAGCCTGCGGATGGCGCGAACCAGGCGGATGGTGAACCACACGGCCACGAGGTAGAAAACCGCCGGAAGCGCCGGAAAGTCGAACACCTGCGGCCCCGACTTGAACTGCATCAGCAGCGAAGCGGCCATGTAGAGCCCCAGCGTCACGAGCGCGAGCGCCACCCGCGAGGCGCCCGTCACGATGTGCTCGGTGAGCTCGGGCAGGCCCTCGTGGTCCACGTGGAAGCGAAGGCCCTCCTCGCGCAGCCTCCTCAGCGTGCCCGCGAGCAGGCGTTGCCATTCGGACGATGCGATCGCGGCTTCGTACTGGAGGCGGCGCGTTTGCGTACGCTCGCCGAGCGCGGTCTGCATGACCTCGCGCGAGCGCTCGCAGAGCGAGTCGAGCAGGCTGAACTTCGGGTCGAGCATCCGCACCGCCGCCTCGATGAGGATCAGCGTCCGGCCCAGGACAAGCAGGTGCAGCGGCACGCCGAACCCGTAGCCGCGGCAGGCCGTCACGAGATGGCCGAAGGCCTCGCCGAGCGACCATTCGGAGATCGGCCTGCGCGAATAGTCGGACATGAGCGCGGCCACGACCGGCCGGAGCCGGTCGCGGTCCATCGTGCGCGCCATCATCCCCAGGTCCAGCCACGAGTCCAGCACCCATTCGGTGTCCTGCTCGGTGAAGGCGAGCATGAAGGAGGCGAGCGCGTGGCGCGTGGGGCGGTCGAGGCTGCCGACCACGCCGAAGTCGTGCATCGCCAATCGCCCGTCGTCGGTCACCACGAGGTTGCCGGGGTGCGGGTCGCCATGGAAGAAGCCCATCACGAAGAACATGCGCACGTAAGCGTCGATCAGGCCCTGCGCCAGGCGCGCGCCCTTCTGGGGGCTCTCGACCTGGTCCACGCGCTTGCCGTGGGTGCGCGTCTGGATGAGGACCGTCTCCGTGCACATCCCCTCCACGATGTCGGGCACCTCGATGCCTTCGGTGGCGCGGAACTCGTTCGCGAAGCGGTGCACGCTGCGCCCCTCCTCGCGCAGGTCGAGCTCCTTCACCAGGTTGGCCCAGACCTCGCGCACCACTCCCTCGGCCTTGTAGCGCACCAGCAGGCCGGAGAAGTGCGACAGCACGCGCACGACGGCCACCAGGATGTGCATGTCGCGATCGACCTGGATGGCGACGCCGGGCCTGAGGATCTTCACCACGACCTCGTGCCCGCTGAAGGTGCGCGCCGAATGAACCTGCGCGACGGAGGCCGCGGCGAGCGGCTCCATGTCGAAGCGCACGAAAAGCTGCCCGGGCGGCTTGCCGAAGGCGCGCTCGACCGCGGCGGCGGCCTCCTCCGCGGGGAACGGCTTCACGTCGTCCTGCAGCTTCTGCAGCTCGGCGAGGAAGTCCTTCGGGAAGAGGTCGGTGCGCAGGCTCAGGTGCTGGCCCAGCTTCACGAAGCTCGTGCCGAGGTCCTCGAG
>CAMPHL010000330.1 GCA_946885905.1 uncultured Pseudomonadota bacterium
GTGCGCGGACCTCATGCGCCAGAGCTTCCGCCAGGCGGGGCCGTTCCTCGTCGAGCTGGTGATCTGACCTCGAGGGCGGTCAGCGACTGCCCACCGCTCCAGGTGGCGCCCGGCGCCACCGTGATCGGGGGATCGACCGCCGCGGCTTCGACGCACAGCATGCCCCGGTAGCCCTCGGGCTCCATGTCCGGCAGCGCGCCGGCGAGCTCCCGCCCCGGGTTCCAGACGACCGTATCGGCGAAGCCGCGTTGCTCGATGCGCATCGCGTCGCGGCCATCGTGCAGGCGCAGGCTGCGTGGCGCCGCGAAGTACACGCGGTCGATAGGCTCCTTCGCGGTGACGAACTTCCTCGCCTCCACCTCGACGTGGCGCGATTCGCGGTCGCGGTAGCGCGTGCCCTCGAGACCTTCGAGGCGCGCCGCCATGGCATCGGAAACGGCCACGTAGGTGTGCAGCGCGCCGGAGAAGGCGAAAGGCGCGCGGCCCGTGTTGGTAACGCGAAGCTCCAATTCCAGGCGCGCGGCGCCGAGCGAAGCGAAGAGCTCCAGACGGAACTCATTTGGCCAGGCGGCGCGCGTTTGCGGCGAGCTTTCGAGCCGGAACGACACGGTCGAACCCGCATCCGTTTCGGCTGCCGCCACGAACTCCCACGGCATCGTGCGGGCGAAGCCGTGCTTCACGAGCGGGCCCTGCTCGGCGAACTGCGGGAACGCGACGGGGATGCCGCCGCGGATCGCCTTGCCCTTCTCGAACGAGCTGCGCCTGGAGAGGAACAGGTGCTCGCCGCCCCCTGCGGGCTTCCACGACACCGCATGGGCGCCCTGGCGCGTCGCGATCGCTTCGGCGCCGTCGTCGCCGCGCCAGCGGATGGCGGGCAGCCCGTGGAAATCGATCTCCTCGTGGCGGATCAGCCGCCTTCCCCGGCGAGCGCCTCCGCGACTCGGCCCACGAAGCCCTGCGAGTGGGCGCCGTCCAGCCAGCGCGCCACGACGACGGCCTCGTTGTCCGGGTCGATCCAGACGTATTGGCCGCCGGCACCGACCATGAACCAGCTCGCCCGCGAGGCCGCAGGGAACATGCGCCCGTCGCCGTTCAGCCACGTGAGCCAGCCGTAGAACGGCGCGACGGCGCTGGGCTGGTGCAGGCGCCGCACCCAGTCGCGCGCGATCAACTGCCGGCCCTCGTGCACGCCCCCGGCGAGAAGCATCTGCGCGATGCGCGCCTGGTCGCGCGCGCTGATCGTGACGCCGGCGCATGCAGTCGGTGCCCGGAGGCACGCATTGGGGCGCCGGCCGTCGATCTCGACCCATGCGTCGTCGTAGCCCTCCCAGCGGAAGTCGCGGCCGCCACCCACGGGGACGAGCACGGTTTCGAGGAAGACCTCCGGCAGCGGACGGCGGAAGAGGTGCAAGAGCGCCAGCGAGAGCTGGTTGATGCGCACGTCGTTGTATTCCCAATGCGTCCCCGGCGGCTGGAGCTGCCGGCGCTCGCCCTTCCTGCCCTTGGGCGGGTTGGGGTCGTTCGCCACGCGGCGATTGTGCTCGACCTG
This sequence comes from uncultured Pseudomonadota bacterium, assembly GCA_946885905.1. The sequence continues at coordinate 1,550 of CAMPHL010000330.1, forward strand.
GTCGGGCATGCCGAAGCACACGCCTTCCCATTCGCTGGTCTGCGTGAGCAGGTGCTCCCACGTGATCGCGCGGTTGTGCTCCGAATCGAAACCGATGCCCGGCAGGCGCTGCGAGACGCGCTCGATGGGATCGAGCAGGCCGCGCTCGTGCGCGATGCCGGCGAGCAGCGCGAGATAGGTCTTCGCCACGCTGAACGTCTGGTCGGCGCGGTCCGGCTCGCCCCAAGAGGCGACTTCCTTGCCGCGCACGAGGATCACGCCGGACACGCCGCCACGCGGGTGGACCGGCCCGCGCAGCCGGTTGAACGGTGGGGGATCCTCGTGGTGCACGCCCCAGCGCGCGGGATCGGCCGCGGGGTCGCGGGGCCAGGGGATCTCGTGCGATTGCGCGAAGGCGATCGCGTCTTCGAATCGGTTCACGTGTGCTCCGGTAGCATTTCTAGCTGGGCCATGCAAGACCCGATCTAGCCCTCGTAAGCCTCGATCGGAGGGCACGAGCAGACCAGGTTGCGGTCGCCGTGCACGTTGTCCGCGCGGCCCACGGGCACCCAGTACTTCTGCTGGCGCAGCGACTTGACCGGGTACGCAGCGAGCTCGCGCGAATAGCCGCGCTTCCAGTCGTCGGCGGTGACCACGGCCGCGGTGTGGGGCGCGTTGCGCAGCGGATTGTCCTCCCGATCCATGCGCCCTTCCTCCACCGCGCGGATCTCGTCGCGAATGGCGATCATCGCGTCGCAGAATCGGTCGAGCTCGTACCTGGACTCGCTCTCGGTGGGCTCCACCATGAGCGTGCCCGCCACCGGGAACGACATCGTGGGGGCGTGGAAGCCGTAGTCGATGAGGCGCTTGGCCACGTCTTCCACGCTGATGCCCGAAGACTCCTTGATGGGCCGCAGGTCGAGGATGCACTCGTGCGCCACCAGTCCTCCGGGGCCGGAATAGAGCACCGGATAATGGGGCGAGAGGCGCTTCGCCACGTAATTCGCGTTGAGGATCGCGACCTCCGTGGCAGCGGTGAGACCGGCGTCGCCCATCATCTCGATGTACATCCACGAGATCGGCAGGATCGACGCGCTGCCGTAGGGTGCGCCGGCGACCGGACCGATCGCATCCGGGCCGCGGTCGAGGTAGCGGTGACCCGGCAGGAACCTGGCCAGGTGGGCGGCGACCGCGACCGGGCCCACGCCGGGACCGCCGCCGCCGTGCGGGATGCAGAAGGTCTTGTGCAGATTGAGATGCGAGACGTCGCCGCCGAAGACTCCCGGCGCGCAAAGGCCGACCATCGCGTTCATGTTGGCGCCGTCGACGTAGACCTGCCCGCCGTACTTGTGGACGATCTCGCAGATCTTCGTGATGCCGGCCTCGAACACCCCATGCGTCGAGGGATAGGTGACCATCACGCACGCAAGGTCCTTCGCATGCTCGGCGGCCTTCCTCTCCAGCTCGGCGATGTCCACGTTGCCGGCGTCGTCGCACGCCGTCACGACCACGCGCATGCCGGCCATCTGGGCCGAGGCCGGGTTGGTCCCGTGCGCGGAGCTGGGGATGAGGCAGACGTTGCGGTGCCCTTCCCCGCGGCTCGCATGCCACTTGCGAATTATGAGCAGGCCCGCGTACTCGCCCTGCGAGCCGGCGTTGGGCTGGATGGAGACGGCGGCGTAGCCGGTGGCCTTGGCCAGGCGCTGCTCCAGGTCCTCGATCATCGCGCGGTAACCCGCGGTCTGCTCGGGCGGCGAGAACGGATGGATGTTGGAGAACTCCCGCCAGGTGACCGGGATCATCTCGCTCGTGGCATTGAGCTTCATCGTGCACGATCCGAGCGGGATCATCGTGCGGTCGAGCGCGAGGTCCTTGTCGGCGAGGCCGCGCAGGTAGCGCAGCATCTCGGTCTCCGAGTGATAGCGGTTGAAAACCGGGTGGGTGAGGAACTCCGACGTGCGGGCGAGCTCCGCCGGGATTCCGACGGGCGCTTCGCGGTCGAGCTCCTCGACCGTGAACGGCGCGTCGGTACCGGCGAACGCCGCCCACAGGGCTCCGACATCGCCCGCGGTGGTGGTGGCGTCCAGCGAGATGCCCAGGCGCTGTCCGTCCACGTCGCGCAGGTTCATCCGGGCGGCTTGCGTGCGCGCGAGGATCTTCCCGCGCTTGGTGCCGACATCGACGGTCACGGTGTCGAAGATCGCGCCGGGCTGGGGCGTAAAGCCCAGTCGCGCGAGCCCGAGGGAACGGATCG
>CAMPHL010000331.1 GCA_946885905.1 uncultured Pseudomonadota bacterium
TACGGGGGCAGCGCCGGCGGCGTCTTCGTCGGCCGCGCGATCGAGGAACGGCCGGACCTTTTCGCCGCTGCCAACATCATCGTGGGCAACACCGACCAGGTGCGCTCGGAGTCGCGCGCGAACGGCGCCGGGAACATCCCCGAGTACGGCACGGTGAAGAAGGAGAACGAGTTCCGGGCCCTCCTGCGCAACAGTCCCTACGCGAACGTGAAGCCCGGCATGAAGCTCCCGGCGGTGATGTTCGACCATGGCGTGAACGACTCGCGCGTGGACGTGTGGATGACCACGAAAACCGCCTCCCGCATGGCCGCGGCGACCTCGAGCGACGCCCCGATCCTGATGCGCCTCGTCTACGACGGCGGCCACGGCGTGGGCTCGACCCTCAAGCAGGCCCAGGCCCGGACCGCGGACCGTTACGCCTTCTTCCTCTGGCAGGCCGGGTTTCCCGAATTCCAGCCGGTGAACCGATAAAATGTCGATCGTGAAAAAGCTCTCCCTCGCCCTCGCCTCGCTCGCGCTCGCCCTGCTCGCCGGTTGTGGCGGCGACAACAAGGGCAGCTCCGCCGACCCGCCCGCCGACTTCCACGTCACGGCGGGCGACGGCTCCGTGATCGTCACCTGGACCGCCGAGCCCGAGACCGACTACTGGATCTTCTTCGGCGTCGGTCCCGACATCACCACCGAGAACTGGATCCAGCGTGGCGGCGTGGCGCTCACCAACCAGCAGTCGCCGCGGATCATCACCGGCCTCTCGAACGGCACCACGTACTCGTTCACGATCAACGCGCGCAAGAACAAGGGCCCGGGCGGCCCGTCCGCGCCCACCCAGGCGGTGGTGCCGCGCATAGCCGGCGAGAACTGGCAGCCGGGCACGCCGCTCGGCACGCAGAACCTCACTTCGGTCAGCGCGGGCACGGTGATCAACGGCTTCGACGTGGTCGCCGTCGGCGACGGCGGGGCGATCTTCTCCAGCGTTTCCAACGCGGCGTTCGCGGAGCGCACCAACCCCGTTCCGGGCACGCCGCTGCGCTCGGCGGTCTACGGCATCGCCGGCTTCATGCTCGGCGGCGACAACGGACTGATCCTGCAGAGCATCGACTCCATCACCTGGGCGCAGAGGACGAGCGGGACCACCGCGCGCCTGAACACCGGCGCCAGCAACCAGGCCGGGACCTACGTCCTGGCCGGCGCGGGCGGCGCCATCGTGACGAGCGGCGACGGCGGCAACACCTGGACCACCCCCGGCACGGGAACGACCACCGACCTTTTCGGCTCGACCTGGGGCAACAACCGCTTCGTCGTCGTGGGCGCGGAAGGCGCCATCCTCACCGGCACGAGCGGCGGGGACTGGGAACGGGTGGACAACCAGCAGAACACCATCGCGCTTCGCGCCGCCGCCTACGGCCAGTTCATCACCTCGGCCTCGATCACCCCGGTGAACGTGTACGTGGTCGTGGGCGACAGCGGCATCGTGCTGCGCAGCGAAGACGGCATCGAATGGACGGTGCAGCCGCAGTTCACCACCCAGAACCTTCGCGGGCTGACCTATGGCGGCCGCTTCGTGGCGGTGGGCGAGGACGGCGCGATCTTCACGAGCGTGGACGGCGTCACCTGGGAGCAGCGCAATTCCAGCACCACTGCCGACCTGAACTCGGTCACGCGCACGCTGACCGGCTATACCGCCGTGGGCGCTGCCGGGACGAACGTTTCGACGTTCTGAACGAATGGAGTCGGGTTGATCGGAAAATCAATCCGGCTCCAAATTGGCCCCATGACCCTCGCCGCCGAGACCGCCCGCCGCCGGACGTTCGCGATCATTTCGCACCCGGACGCCGGCAAGACCACGCTCACCGAGAAGCTGCTGCTCTTCTCGGGCGCGATCCAGATCGCCGGCAGCGTGAAGGCCCGCAAGGCCGCGCGCCATGCCACCTCCGACTGGATGGAGATCGAGAAGCAGCGCGGCATCTCGGTCGCGAGCTCGGTCATGCAGATGGAGTACCGCGGACAGGTGATCAACCTGCTCGACACGCCGGGCCACCAGGACTTTTCCGAGGACACCTACCGCGTGCTCACCGCGGTCGATGCGGCGCTCATGGTGATCGACTCGGTGAACGGCGTGGAGGCGCAGACCATCCGGCTGCTCGAAGTGTGCCGGGCGCGTGCGACGCCGATCATCACCTTCATCAACAAGCTCGACCGCGAAGGCAAGGAACCGCTCGAGGTCCTGGACGAGATCGAGCGCGTGCTCCGAATGCCCACGGTGCCGTTCACGTTCCCGGTCGGCATGGGCAAGCGCTTCGGGGGGGTGTTCGACATCCGCGCCGACCGCATGCGCGTGTTCAAGCCGGGCGAGGACCGCGCCGGGGGCGAGGTCGAGGTGATCGAGGGGATCGACAATCCCGAGATCCTCGCGCGCTTCGCCGACGAATTCCCGCACGCGCGCGAGAACATCGAGCTGCTCGACGGCGCATCCGAAGGCTTCGACCGCGAGGCGTTCCTGCGGGGCGAGCAGACGCCGGTCTTCTTCGGCTCGGCGATCAACAACTTCGGCGTCCAGGAGGTGCTGGACGCGCTGGTCGAGCTGGCCCCGCCGCCCGGGCCCAAGCCTTCGATGCAGCGCGTGGTCGAGCCTACCGAGGAGAAGTTCACGGGGGTGGTGTTCAAGATCCAGGCGAACATGGATCCGGCGCATCGCGACCGCGTGGCCTTCGTGCGCGTGTGCTCGGGCCGGTTCGAGCGCGGCATGGGGCTCAAGCTCGCGCGCACCGGCAAGGAGGTGAAGACGGCCTCGGCGATGTCGTTCCTGTCGCAGCGGCGCGAGATCCTCGAGGATGCGTATCCCGGCGACATCATCGGCATCCCGAACCGCGGCCTGCTGCAGCTGGGCGACACGTTGACCGAGGGCGAGAAGCTCCAGTTCACGGGGCTGCCGTTCTTCGCGCCGGAGATCTTCCACACCGTCGAGGTGAAGGATCCGATCCGCAACAAGCAGCTGCGCACGGGCCTGCAGCAGCTGGGCGAGGAGGGCGCGATCCAGGTCTTCCGGCCGCACCAGGGCGGCGCGCTGCTGCTGGGCGCCGTGGGGCCGCTCCAGCTCGACGTCGTCGCACACCGCCTCGAAGGCGAGTACCAGGCGCAGGCACGGATGATCCCCAGCAACTACCGCCTCGCACGCTGGGTGACGGCCGCCGATCCCGCGGAGCTCGAACGCTTCATCGAGGCGAACGCCTATCGCGTAGCCTACGACGTGGTCGACGCACCGGCGGTGCTCTACACGCACGCCTCGGAGCTTCGCGCCGCCCAGGAGATCTGGCCGAAGATCACCTTCCACGCCATGCGCGAGCACGGCGGGCGGATCGTGCACTCCGCCCGCCTGGCGGCCTGAGCCAAAACCAACACCGGGGCCAGGTACGGGACAGGTACTTGTGCCAGGCCTGGGACAGGTACGGGCCAGGTACTTGTGCCAGGTGTGGGACAGGTACTTGTGCCAGGCGTGGGACAGGTACGGGCCTGGCCCGTACCTGGCCCCGGTTAGTTGGTGGCCCCGGTTAGTTGCGCAGCAGGGCGGCGGCCTTTTCGCCGACCATGATCGAAGGCGCGTTGGTGTTGGACGACGGGATGGTCGGCATGACCGAGGCGTCCGCAACGCGAAGCCCCTCGACGCCGTGCACACGCAACCGGGCATCCACCACCGAGTCGGCGGGTGAGCTGCCCATGCGGCAGGAGCCCACGGTGTGCCAGGCGGTCTGTCCCGAGCTCCTTCCAT
>CAMPHL010000332.1 GCA_946885905.1 uncultured Pseudomonadota bacterium
TTCCCGCGTGATGGTCGCCTTGCCCGCGGCCCGACCGCCGCCGGCCAGCAGCACCTCGAGATCGTGCAGGTCGACGCGTTCCGCGGTGAGCACCACGCGTGCACGGGCGGAAGCGAAGGGGAGCTTGCCCTTGTCCCACGCGCCCGGTTGCGCATTCACGATCCGCACCGGCCCCGCGAAGGCCTTGTTCGCGGCGGTGAGGTCGACGTTCACGTCAAGGCGCGTCGAGGGGCCCTCCGCGTGCCTGGCGATGTCGACGCCGCGGGCCTCGAGCGCGAGCGCGCGCAGCGGCTGCTCCGCGAACGGCTCCACGCGGACGGTGCCGGTCGCGGGCTGGCCCGAGACCTGGCCGTCGAGCGTGGCGGTGAGGTTCTCGAGCGTGCCCTTCGCGGCGAGCTTCGCCTTCCACGGCCGCTCGGCCGCCACGCCTTCGCCCTCGAAGGTCGCCTGCAGGTCGAAGGGCTTGCGCGTCTGCACGGAGCCGGCGAGCTTGCCCTTGCCCCACTCGGTCGCCGCCGAAGCCTCGTGCACTCGCCACGCCTTCTCGTCGCCCTCGCCGCGCAGCGCGATGTCCTTCACCACGAGGTCCTTGTCGCGCGAAGCCTCGATGAGGGCGCGTTTCTTCTGCAGGTCCTTTTCCGCGTCCGCGGCTTTCGTGAGGGCGCCCAGGCGCAGCTCGCCCACGCGGCCCTTCTCGAGCTTCACGGGGTAGGGCGCTGCGAAGCCGACCGGGAGCTTGGCCGCCTCGCCCGTGTCCACGGTGCGGACTTCCACCTTGTCGGCCTCGAGCGCGTGCACGACGAGGACTCCCCCCAGCGGCGCCCACGGCGAAGCGTCCATCTTCAGGTTCTCGACGCGCGCGTACATGCCCGGGCGGTCGACCTCGATCAGCTTGATGCTCATCGGCCCGCCGAGGCTGCCTTCCACGCCTTCGTAGCGCACGCCCCCGCCCGCGGCCTTCACCGCCTGCGACAAGGCGAAGCGCGCCCCGCCCGAAGTGGTGAAGAGCCAGACCGCGGCACCGAAGGCGAGCGCCACGAGCACCACGAGCCCGGCCAGAACGCGCGCAAACCAGCGCCGGCGCGCAGGCGTGTGCGGCGGCGGCGGCGGCTGGATGAGGGGCGCTTCGGCCGACATGGTCAGAAGGCCACCGTCACGGAAAAGGCGAGGCGGAACTTGCGCGGATCCTGCGCGTAGGCGAGGTCGATGGCGAACGGCCCCGCGGGTGTCTTGAACCGCGCTCCCACGCCGTAGCTCGTGTTGGGCTTCAGGTCCTCCTGCGAGTCCTTGGCATCGCCCACGTCGACGAAGGCCGCGGCCCCCCAGCGCTCGTTCAACCAATGCACGTACTCCACCGTGCCGGTCGCGGCCACGCGCCCGCCCACGATCGCTTCGCCTTCCTGCACGCCCAGGCTCTGGTAGGCGTAGCCGCGGTTGGAGCGCGCGCCGCCCACGCGGAAGAGGAAGTCCTCGGGGATGTGGGTGCGATCGTCGGTGAAGTTGCGCCCGAGCTCGGCGCGCAGCAGCAGCTGGTCCATCTTGCCGAGCGGGATCCAGTGCTGGTACTGCGCATACGCCTTCACGAAGTCGTTGCCCGAGGCGAGCTCCTTGGAACCGGCCGCGAACTGGACGTTCAGCACGCCGCCGCGCGTGGGATCGAAGATGTTGTCCACGCGGCGCCAGGTGACGGCCACGATGGGGGCCAGCGCGCGCTTGATGCGCTGCTCGGCGCCTTCGGGCTCGGCGCGCTCGACCTGGTAGGACAGTCCCACGCGCGTCTCGAAGTTGTCGAGCTTGAAATGCCGGTAGCCGGCGACGGCGATGCGGTTGAGCTCGAGGTTCTCGATCGTGCTGCGCTCGGCGAGCACGCCCACGCTGTCCTTGAAGGGAATCGTGCCGTACCAGCGGTTTTCCCAGAGGCCCGGCGGCAGGTAGACATCGGCGTACCCCAACTGCCGCTCCTGCGAGATGCGCAGCGAGCTCTGCAGGTCGAAGCCGCGGTCGAAGAGGTCGCGATAGCGGTAGGCCACCTCGACGCGCGCGCCGTCATCCGTGCCGTAGCCCGCCGCGAGCCCCACGTCCGCGCGCGGGCGCTCGACCACCGCGAGTTTCACCGGCACGTATTGCGTGATGGTGCGGTCGCGCTCGACCTCGACCACGACCGAGGAGAACCACGGACCTTCCTGCACCAGGCGCTGCAGGTCCTGCAGCCGCTTGGCGCTGTAGCGCTCGCCGCGCTTGAGGTCCACCAGGCGGCGCACGACCGCCTCGGAATACTTTTCGATGCCGTGGATCTCGACGTCGCCGATCGTGAACGGGGGCCCGCTGTCCAGCACCAGCCGGAGCGTGGCCTTCGACGCCTCGGCATCCACCAGCGCCTCGGACAGCGCCAGCTCCCCGCTCGCGTAGTCGACTTCCACCAGGTCCTCGGCGAGCCGCGTCTTGGCGACGTCCCAATCCTCGCTGCGCAGCGGGGCGCCCGGCTTGAGCGTCCACGATTCGCGCAGCTGCCGGCGCCGCGCCTCGCGCTCCTCGCCCTCGCCGGCGAGATGCCCCTGGAACTGGATGTCGACCTTGTCCACCACGGTGCGCGTGCCGGGGTTCACCTTTACGGTGACGTGGCTCCCTTCATCGGTGAGCTCCACGTCGAGCGTGGTGGCGAAGTAGCCCTCGGAAGCGGCGATCTGGGGCACGCGCCGGCGCACTTCGCGAATCCAGGGCCGCAGCGTCGAGCCCCGGCGCCCGGCCGCCTCGGGCTTGGGCGCCGCCAGGTGCTCCTGGAAGAGCTTTCGCAGCGCCTCGGGCGCATCCCAGACGACGGTGAAGCTGCGCGCCGGCCGCTCGCCGCGTGCTCGCCGCTCGCGCGGCTGCGCCGTGCCCGACGCAGGCGGCTCGGCAGCCGCGGCGTCGCCTTGCTCGGGCTCGGCGGGGTCCTGATTGGCGGGCCGCGGCTGCGGCGCGGGAGCCTGGGCAAGCGCGTTCACGCACGCGGCGCAACCGAGCAAGAATGCGGCGAGCGTGTGCGCGGGTCTCATGGGCTCTGCTTCGACGTGGCGACCGACGCCGGGGTTCCGCCTGGCCTATAGCCTTTCGATCCGCTTGCCCAGCCGTTCGACGGCGTCGCGCAGCTCCGAGACTTCGCGCACGAAATCCTCCACCTTCACGCGGGAAGCGATGAGGGGCGACTCCTCGGTCCAGTATTCGGCGGCGCCCTGCGCCGTCCTCATCCCGGTTTCGCGCGCCCAGCGCGCGAGCCCCCGGGCGCCCGCGGCCACGCGGTGCGCGGCGATGTCGCCGATCACCTTCGAAAGGTCCTCCTCGTAGTCCCAGGCGAGGTGGCGGGCGAGGAACGAGACTTCGTGCGCGAATTCCATGTCGCCCTTCATGTCGATCTCGCGATAGGCGGCCTCGTCGTGCGCGGCCAGGCGCGCGAGGAGGAGGGGCGAGAGCCGCACCTCGAGGTCGCGCGAGGCGCCCGGCAGGGCCGCGGTCACTTCACCCGTGGTCTGGACGGTGAAGGCGAGCGTGAGCGGCCCGATGCGCAATTCGGCGGTGCGGCCGGCGTGCTTGCGCAGCCGCTCCATCGCCACCGGCGTGGAGCGCAGCACGTGGTTCAGGGCCGCGGTGGCCGGATGGGGCAGCACCGCGCTCACACCTTCCACCCGCGATGCAGCGCCACCACGCCGGCGGCCAGGTTGAAGTACTCCACGCGCGCGAGGCCCGCCGCCTCCATCATCGCCTTCAGCTCCTGCTGTCCCGGGTGC
>CAMPHL010000333.1 GCA_946885905.1 uncultured Pseudomonadota bacterium
GAAGAGAAGAAAGCCGAAGCCGCCGCGACGGCCCCGGCGAAGGCCGAGCCAAAGAAGCTCGCCAAGAAGTCCGACGGCAAGAAGAAGGCCGAGGCCGCCGCCGCTCCCGCTGCCGCCGATGCGAAGAAGGAGGCCGCCCCGAAGAAGTAACCGGGAGCAGCCGCAAGTCCAAGGGCGGAGCCTCCGGGCTCCGCCTTTTGCTTTTCCGGCCCCTTAGAATCCGGGGATGAAAGTCGTCGTGGGCCTTTCCGGAGGCGTCGATTCCGCGGTGTCCGCCCTGCTGCTCGAGCGCGCGGGCCACGACGTGCTCGGCCTCTTCATGAAGAACTGGGAGGACGACGACGACGACGAGCATTGTTCGACGCGCGAGGACCTGGTCGACGCCGTCTCCGCCGCCGAGCGCATCGGCATCGAGGTGGAGGCGGTGAACTTCGCCGCCGAGTATCGCGAGCGCGTCTTCGCGAGCTTCCTCTCCGAATACCGCTCGGGGCGCACGCCCAATCCGGACGTGCTCTGCAACGCCGAGATCAAGTTCAGGGCGTTCCTCGACTACGCGATGGCGCAGGGTGCCGAATGCATCGCGACCGGCCACTACGCGCGCATCGAAAGGCGCGGCGCGGCGTTCGCGCTGCTCAAAGGCGCCGATCCCGGCAAGGACCAGAGCTATTTCCTGCACCGCCTGAACCAGGAGCAGCTTTCACGCACCGTCTTCCCGGTGGGCCACCTTCGCAAGGCGGAAGTGCGCCGCATCGCGCGCGAGGCGGGCCTGCCCAACCACGCCAAGCGCGATTCGACCGGCATCTGCTTCATCGGCGAAAGGCCGTTCCGCGAGTTCCTTTCGCGCTACCTGCCGCGCGAGCCCGGGCCCATGGTCACACCCGAGGGCGAGCGCGTGGGCGAGCACGAGGGGCTCATGTACTACACCCTGGGCCAGCGCCAGGGGTTGGGCATCGGCGGCAGGCGCGGCGCCGCAGGAGGGCCCTGGTACGTGGCCGGCAAGGACTTGGAGACGAACACGCTCACGGTGGTGCAGGGGCACGACCACGAGCGCCTGATGAGCCGTCGCCTCCTCGCCGGGGATGCCGCCTGGGTGGCCGGGACACCGCCCGCTGCGGGTGCCGGCCTCGCCGCGAAGACACGTTATCGGCAGGCCGACTCCCCGTGCACGCTTGCGGTGCACGGCGCGACGGACTTCGCGCTCGACTTCACCCAGCCGCAGTGGGCCGTGACCCCCGGCCAGTCTGCCGTGATCTATCGCGGGGAAGAGTGCCTGGGCGGGGGCGTGATCCGCTAGGAGAGGTCAGCCTGGTTTCGTGGAGGCGAAGGAAGGACGCGATTCCATGCGCTCGGCCCAGGCCTTGATGCGCGGGTTGGCCTGGCGCACGCCGAGCTCGGGCATGCGGAACTCGGACCAGAAGAGCGCGCAGGCGCAAGCGATGTCGGCCATGTTGGGGCGCTCGCCCCCGAAGAACTGGGCCGAGCCGAGCCCCGACTCGATCGTCGCGATGGCCGCCCTCACCTTGTCGAGCTGGCGGGCGATCCATGCCGGATCCTGCAGCGCGCTCTCGCGCTTGCGCTCGAGGAATGCGGTGATGCCCGCGTCCGCGAGGCCGTCCCCGAGCGCCTCGTAGCGCCGCACCCGCGCGCGCTGCGCCGGATCCGAAGGCAGCAGGCCCCCGCCGGAGATCGCGTCGAGGTACTCGCAGATCACGCGAGAATCGTAGATCGACTCGCCGTCGTCCATCACCAGCGCCGGCACCTTGTTGAGCGGGTTGTAGCGCGGCACCGTGGTGCCGGCATTCCATGCGCTCTCCTCGACGAACTCGAACGGCAGCGCGCGCTCGGCGAGGATCACGCGGCACTTGCGGACATACGGGCTGGTCTTCGATCCCACGAGCTTCATGCGGCCTCCGTTGAAAGCGACCGAGTATAATTGCGCTTCCCCAAGATGTCCTCCGCCCTCACCGCCCTCTCGCCCCTCGACGGGCGATATGCATCCAAGGTTCGGCCGCTCCAGGAACACTTCAGCGAGTTCGCGCTGATCCGCGAGCGCGTCACGGTGGAAGTGGCCTGGCTCCTGGCGCTCGCCGAGGAGGCCTCGTTCGACGCGTTGAAGCCCTTCTCCGCCGCCACGCGCGCCGAGCTCGAGCGCGCCGCCTCGGCCTTCTCGCTGGCCGATGCCGAGCGCGTGAAGGCGATCGAAGCCACCACCAACCACGACGTGAAGGCGGTGGAGTACTGGCTGCGCGAGCGTTTCGCGGGCAACGCCGAAGTCTCCGGGGCGGCCGAATTCATCCACTTCGCCTGCACCTCGGAGGACATCAACAACCTCTCGCACGCCCGCATGGTGAAAGGCGGCCGCGATCGCGTCCTCCTGCCGGCGATCGACGCGATCGTGGCCCGCCTGGACGCCCTGGCGAAGCAGCATGCCGATGTGGCGATGCTCGCACGCACGCACGGCCAGCCGGCGACCCCCACCTCGCTCGGCAAGGAGATGGCGAACGTGGCGCACCGCTTGAAGCGTGCCCGCTCGCGCCTGGCTGCCGTGGAGATGCTGGGCAAGGCCAACGGCGCCTCCGGCAACTTCAACGCCCACGTAGCCGCCGCGCCCGGGGTCGACTGGCCGGCATTCTCGCGGCGCGTGGTCGAGGGCCTCGGCGCGACTTACAACCCGCTCACCATCCAGATCGAGCCGCACGACGCGCTCGCGGAATGCTTCGACGCGATCGCGCGCCTCAACACGGTGCTGCTCGACCTGAACCGCGATGTCTGGGGCTATATCTCGCTCGGCTACTTCAGGCAGAAGGTGAAGGCGGGCGAGGTGGGGTCCTCTACCATGCCGCACAAGGTGAACCCGATCGATTTCGAGAATTCGGAGGGCAACCTCGGGCTCGCCAACGCGCTGCTGCGCCACCTGTCGGAGAAGCTGCCGGTGTCGCGCTGGCAGCGCGACCTCACCGACTCCACGGTGCTGCGCAACGTCGGCGTCGGGTTCGGCTACTCGCTGCTCGCCTACGACGCCTGCCTGCGCGGGCTGGGCAAGCTCGAGGCCAACCCCGCGAGGATCGCCGCGGACCTCGAGGAAGCGTGGGACGTCCTCGCCGAGGCCGTGCAGACCGTCATGCGCGCGCATCGAGTGCCCGGCTCCTACGAGAAGCTGAAGGACCTCACCCGCGGAAAAGGCGGGATCACGCGCGAGCACCTCCACGCGTTCGTCCGCGCGCTGCCCATTCCCGAAGAAGCGAGGGCCCGGTTGCTGGCCCTCACCCCGTCGACCTACGTCGGGCTCGCCACGCGCCTGGCGCGCGAGTCCTGAACCGCCGGCACCGCCGCTGCGCCTGCCGAAAAGCCTATTGCTTTTCCTGGCCGGTGATCGCGGCCACGTCGCCGCTCATCTCGCCGCCTTCCTGCACCAGCATCTTGCCGTAGCGGATCTTGCCCGCGACGCGGCCGCTCGCGTGGATCACCAGCTTCTTGCGCGCGGTGAGCTCGCCCTGGAACGAGCCGCGCACCTCGGCCACGTCCACGTCGACCTTGCCCTGGAACGAGCCGCGCTCGGCGATCTGGATGGCGCGGCTCACCATCGTGGCCTCGATGCGGCCCTCGACCACCAGGGTGTCGCAATCCTCGATCTCGACGCCCTTCAGCTTGATGTTCGGACCAACGATGAGCTTGCTGCCGGCGCCTTCGTCGGCCTTGCCCTGGGCTTCCGGCTCGGCGGCGGCAGCAAGCTCATCGTTGGTC
>CAMPHL010000334.1 GCA_946885905.1 uncultured Pseudomonadota bacterium
CCAGCCGTTCGAGGCGAGCTGCGTGATGCCGTGGAGCATCATCGCCGAGGGCACCGACATGAGCGCCAGCAGGATGCCCATGAGGATGAGGCCGCCGGCCATGCCGAGGATCCCGGAGATGAAGGAGGTCGCGGTCGCGGAGACGGCAAGGATCGCGACGAGCAGCGCGGTCGGCATGGCGCGTTACCGTATCATGGCCCGCCATGGCCGCCGCCACGCTGATCGACGCAGAGCTCGCCGAATTCCTGCAAAGCGGCATCTCGATGCACCTGGGCACCGCGCGCGCCGGCCTACCGCAGGTCACGCGCGCGGCGGGATGCCGCGTCGCGCCCGACCGGCGCCGCGTGACCCTCTTCGTGATCCCCGTGCAGAGCGTCGGCGTGCTCGACGACATCGCGGCCAACGGCGCGGTCGCCGCCGTCTTCACCAGGCCCAGGTCGCACCGCACCGTGCAGCTCAAGGGCGAGGACGCGCGCATCGGCACGGCGACGGCGCAGGACGAGGAATTCGTCCGCGCCCAGGTCGAGGCCTTCCGCGCGGAGCTCGCGCAGATCGGCTTCCCCGATCGGCTGGGATCCACGCTCGCGCTCGGGAGCCCCGGTCCGCTGCTCGCCGTGACCTTCACCGTCGCTTCGGCCTTCGTCCAGACGCCGGGACCCGGCGCGGGAAAGGCGCTCGCGCGCCCATGAGCACGCTCGACGCCATCCGTGACTGCATGGAGGGTGCGGTGCCCGCCACGATCGCGACCTGTTCGCCCGGAGGCGAGCCCAACGTGGCCTACCTTTCGCAGGTGGAATACGTCGGACCGCGCACGCTGGCGCTCTCGTTCCAGTTCTTCAACCAGACGCGCCGCAACGTGCTCGCGAACCCGCGCGCGCGCCTCGTGGTGACGCACCCGACCACGGGCGCGCGCTACCGGCTGCTCATCCGCTACCAGGGAACGGAAACATCCGGCGCCCTGTTCGAGCGCATGAAGGCGAAGCTCGCGGGCATCGCCTCGCACACGGGCATGGCGGGCATCTTCAAGCTCCAGGGCTCGGACCTCTACGCGGTGGAGGAGATCGAGCGCATCCCGGGACAGGCGCTGCCTGCGCCGCCCATCAGCCGCAGCCTCCTGTCGGCGGTGCGCGTCGCGGTGCAACGCATCGCGGGGGCGCGCGATCTTCCCGGCCTGTACGACTGCACGCTCGCGTGCCTCGCCGAGGAGCTCGACATCGTGCATGCCTCGATCCTGATGCTGGATCCCGGGGGCGAGCGGCTGCGGACCGTGGCCAGCATGGGATACCCGCAATCGGGCGTGGGCTCCGAGATCGCGCTCGGGGAAGGCGTCGTGGGCATCGCGGCGCGCGAACGAACGCCGATTCGGATCGGACACGCGACCTCGGAGTACGCCTACGGCCGCGCGATCCGGGAGGCGGCCGAGAAGGGCGGCGTCGCACCCTGCGTGGAGATCCCGCCGCCCGGGCTGGCGGATGCGCGCAGCCAGATCGCGGTTCCGATCGAGGCGTTCGGCGAGCTGGTCGGCGCGCTCTTCGCCGACAGTCCCCGGGACCTGCGCTTCGGCTACGACGACGAGGATGCGCTCGTGGCGCTGGCCGGCCATGTCGGCGCGGCCATCCGGGTGCTCACGCCTCGCTCCTGAGCGAGCGTATGCCGCCCACCACGTTCACGACGTTGCCCACGCCGCGCGCGGCGAGCTCCCGCGCGGCCACGATCGAGCGCTGTCCGATGCCGCAGACCACGAAGAGCGTTTCGCAGCCGCAAGCCATCTCGGCCAGGCGCTCGAAGTCCCAGTAATCGACGAGCGTGGCGCCGGGCAGGGGATCGGCCGCGGCCATGTTCGGGTCGCGCAGGTCGGCGATCACCGCGCCGGGCGTGGCCAACGCCTCCGGCAGTCGCGAGGCCGGCATCGAGGTCCACGGCGCGTCGCCCGCGGCGAGCGGCCCCGCGGCCTTGTTGAGCGGGACGGCCTCGTCGATCTTCCCGGGCCGCGCGAGCCCGAGCGAGGCCATGACCTGCACGAACTCGTCCTCGGTTCGCCCGGCGAGGCGCGTGTTGCCCGCCTTCTCGTCGCCGATGGTGCTTTGCGTGCGGCCCTTGTAGTCGTGCGCCGGGAAGACCCGCGTGGCGTCGGGAAGGGTGAAGAGCTTGCGCGTGATGCTGCGGTACAAGGCGCGCGAGTCGCCGTTCTGGAAGTCGGTCCTGCCGCAGCCGCCGATGAGGAGCGTGTCCCCGGTGAAGACGCGGTCGCGCCAGGCGAAGCACGTGCTCCCGGGCGTGTGGCCGGGCGTCGAGATCGCCTTCAGCGCCTCGCGGCCGAATGCAAGGACCTCGCCGTCGCCGATCGCGTGGTCATAGCCCACCGTGCCGCACGCCTCCCCCACGGCCGTCACCGCCCCGGTCTTCGCTTTCAGCGCGTTCGCTCCGGTGACGTGGTCCGCGTGCACGTGGGTGTCGAGGACGAGGGCGATGCGCAGCCCCGCCGCGCTCGCGATCCGCAGGTCGCGGTCCTCCTGGCCCAGCACCGGGTCGATGATGACGCCGTCGCGCGTCCGCTCGTCGCCGAGGACGTAGGTGTAGGTCGAAGACTCGTCGTCGAAGAGCTGGTGGAAGATCATCCCGCTCTCAGGATACCGCTAGGCGACGGCAGCCTCGGCGTAGAGCTTGTCGATCTCGCCCGCGGAGTATCCCAGGTCGCCCAGGATCTCGCGCGTGTGCTGGCCCAGGAGGGGCGCCGCACGCTCGATCGAGCCTGGAGTGCCGGAGAACTTGATCGGGTGGCCGAGCGCCTTGGTGCGCCCCGCCTTCGGATGCTCGACCTCGACTACCATCTCGCGCGCGGCCACCTGGGGGTCGGCGAGCATGTCGCCGATCCTGTTGACCGGGCCCACGGGCACGCCGGCTTCCTCGAAGAGCCGGATCCATTCGGCGGAGGAGCGCTTCTTCAGCTCCCCGGCGATGATCGGCGTGAGCGCTTCGAGGTGGCGCATGCGCTCTCCATTGGTGGTGAAGCGCGGGTCGTTGGCGAGCTCGGGGCGCTCGATCACCTTCACGATGCGCTCCCAGTTCGACTGGTTGGCTCCGCCCACGTTGATCCAGCCGTCGGCTGTCGGGAAAGCCTGGTAGGGCGCCGTGAGGATGTGCGCCGAGCCGCTCGGACCCGGGTTCACCCCGGTGGCGAAAAAGATCGCGGCCTGCCAGAAGGTCTGCTGGACGGCCGCTTCCATGAGCGAGGTCTCGACCACCTGGCCCTTGCCGGTGCGCGCGCGAGCGACGATGGCCGAAACGATGCCGAGCGCCGCGAAGATGCCCGCGTTGATGTCCGCGACCGACGTGCCCGACTTCGCCGGCGGCCGCCCCGGTTCGCCGGTGATGCTCATCAGGCCCGCGAAGCCCTGGGCGATGAGGTCGAAGCCGCCTTTGTCGGCGTAGGGACCGGTCCGCCCGTAGCCGGAGATGGCGCAGTAGATGAGGCGCGGATTGATCTGCTCCAGCACGTCGTAGCCCAGGCCCAGCCGCTCGAGCGTGCCCTTGCGGTAGTTCTCGGTCACGACGTCGGCGCCGGCAAGGAGCTTCTTCACCACCTCGAGCCCGCCGGGCGTCTTGAGGTTCACCGCCATGCCGCGCTTGTTGCGGTTGAGGATCATGAACGCCGCCGACTCGCCGTTGATGGAAGGCTGCGTGTAGATCTGGGTGTGGTCGCCGCCTGGCAGCTTCTCGACCTTGTGGTCGTCGGCTCCCAT
>CAMPHL010000335.1 GCA_946885905.1 uncultured Pseudomonadota bacterium
CCAGTAGTTCTCCACCGCGAGGTGCCCGGGCTCGCCGCGGCGCGAAAGGCGCAACCCGCGGCCGGTGAGGAGCTTGCGCGAGTCCTCAACCATCTCGGGGTTGCCGCACAGCATGATGCGCGAGCGTTCGCGGTCGAGCCTCACACCGAGGTTGGTCTCCAGCACGCCGTTGGCGAGGAGCCTCGTCACGCGGTCGCTGTAGGCGCCCGGCACTTCCTCGCGCGTCACGATGCGCGCGTAGCTCAGCTTGTGGGCGAACTCGGCGTAGTACTCGCTCTTCTCGAATCCGCCGATCAGGTCCTCGTAGGCGAGCTCGGCCTGCGTGCGCACGCTCTGGACGAGGACCAGGTTCTCGTACTGCTCCCATGTGGCGAACTCGTGCAGGATCGAGAGGAAGGGCGCGAGCCCGGTGCCGGTTGCGAGCATCCAGAGGTCGCGGCCCTGCTCGAAGCGCTCGGTGGTGAGGAAGCCGTAGCTCTTGCGCTCGACCAGGATCGGGTCGCCCTCCTTGAGGCGCGACAGGCGGCTGGTGAAGGCGCCGTTGGGCACGACCACGGAGAAGAACTCGAGGTGCTCGTCGTAGCTCGCCGAGGCGATCGAATAGGCGCGCCAGATCTTCTCGCCGCTCGCCTCGTCCACGACCCCGATGCGGGCGAACTGCCCCGGCACGAAGCGGTACCCGCGATCGCGCGTGGTGCGGAAGGAGAAGAGGCTGTCCGTCCAGGTACGGATGCCGGTGATGGTCTCGATGGTGAACTTGTCGGTCGATTGCATGGAGCTTCTTGGGAGTCAGCGGGACGCGCAGCGGCGCGCGACTTCATGCGCCGCCGCTTCGCGGGCGAAGGCCTCGCCCACCAGCATCACGACGGGGCCGTCCGCTCGCGGTGAAGGCTGGGCGGCCAGCTCGTCGAGGGTGGAGTGCGATATTTTCTCACACGCGAGGCTCGCGCTCTCCACGAGCGCCGCGGGCGTGTGGCCGGGCCGGCCCGCGGCGATGAGGCTGCCGGCGACCGCTCGCGCGGCACCCGCCGCCATGTAGAGCGCCACCGAATCAGCGCCCATCGCGGCGGCAAGCCATGTGGACTGCGGCTCGCCCTTGCCCACGCGCGGCGTGACGAAAGCCACCGATCGCGCGATCCCGCGCCGGGTGAGGGAGGAGCGAAGCGTGGCCGCTGCGGCGAGCGCCGCAGTCACGCCGGGGACCACCTCGGCTTCGATTCCCGCTTCCGCGAGCGCCTCCAGCTCTTCATGCGAGCGGCCGAAGATCATCGGGTCGCCGCCCTTGAGGCGAACGACCAGGTCATGGCGGCACGCGGCCTCGACGAGCGCGCGGTTGATGAAGCGCTGCTCGGTGGAGACCTTGCCGTAGCGCTTGCCCACGTCCACGAGGCGCCCGCGCGCGAGTGCCAGGACCTCCGGATGCACTAGCGCGTCGTGCAGCACGATGCCGGCCGATTCGATGAGCCGGGCGGCGCGCACGGTGAGGAGGTCCGGCGCCCCGGGGCCGGCGCCGACCAGATAGACCTTAGCCACGAACGGCCGCGCTGGCGAGGCGCTTGCGATGGAGCGGTTGCGGATCGTCTACGGAGGCCTGGTAGCGCACGCTGAAGTCGTGGAGGCTCGCGAGCGCCGCGTGCGGGTCGCGATTCGGCGCCAGCGCGAAGGCGTCGAAGCCGCAGCGCTTCAGGTAGAAAAGCTGGTCGCGCCCGACCTCGCCGATCGCGCGCAGCTCACCCCGGTAGCGATATCGGTTGCGCAGCAGGGCTGCGCAGGAGTAGCCGCGGCCATCGGTGAACTTGGGGAAGTGGATGGCGACCAGCGGGAGGCGTTCGAGGTCGGCGGCGATCTCGGCAGGGTCGTCGGTCGTGGCGAGCCAGACGCCGACCGAGCCGAGGGTGCGCACCAGCTCCTCGCGCCGTTCCTTCCACGCGGCGAGCGGTACCACGATGCTTTCGGCGGCGAGCTGCGGATCCTCTTCCGAGGCGGCCGAGCGGGCCTGCGTCCCGGGCAGGCCGAGGAAGCGCCAGTCGTCGCGCTCGACGCGGCCGTCACGGATCACCTCAGGAATCGGCCGCCTCGCGCGAAGGGCCGTAGACGCCCTGCTTGAACGGCGCCACGCCGATGCGGCGCACGGTGTCGATGAAACGCTCCTCGGGAGTGCGGCGGTCGAGGTACGTGCCAATCAGCTTCTCCACCACCTCGGGCATCTCGGCCGCGGCGAACGACGGGCCGATCACCTGGCCGATCGCGGCGTCGCCGTCGACGCCCTGGGCGCCGCCGATCGAGACCTGGTACCACTCCGAGCCGTTCTTGTCGACGCCGAGGATCCCGATGTGTCCTGCGTGGTGGTGGCCGCAGGAGTTCATGCAGCCCGAGATGTTCAGGTCCAGCCCGCCGATGTCGTGCAGGTAGTCGAGGTCATCGAAACGCCGCTGGATCGCCTCGGCGACCGGGATCGACTTGGCGTTGGCGAGCGAGCAGAAGTCACCGCCCGGGCAGCTCACGATGTCGGTGAGCAGCCCGATGTTCGGGGTCGCGAGGCCCGCCCGCTTCGCTTCCGCCCAGAGCGCGAAGAGGTCGCGCTTGCGCACGTCGGCGAGCACCAGGTTCTGCTCGTGCGTAACGCGCAGCTCGCCGAAGCTGTAGCGCTCCGCCAGGTCCGCCACGGCTTCCATCTGTTCCGAGGTGGCATCGCCCGGCGAGGTCCCCGTGCGCTTGAGCGAGAGCGTCACCGCCGCGTAGCCCGGTTGCTTGTGCGCGTGGACGTTGCGCTCCACCCAGCGCGAGAACGCACGACTGTCGGCGAGAGCGCGCGCGAGCTGCGGGTCGTGATCCGGCTGCTCCTGGTAGGGCGGCGCCACGAAGTGGGAGGCGACGCGGTCGTATTCCTCCCGCGGGATCACCGAGGGGGACTCGCGCGTCGCCCGCCATTCGGCCTCGACCTGGCGCGCGAACTCCTCGGGGCCGAGGGCCTTCACCAGGATCTTGATCCGCGCCTTGAACGAGTTGTCGCGGCGGCCATGGCGGTTGTAGACGCGCAGGATCGCCTCGACGTAGGTGATCATGTGCTGCCACGGGAGGAACTCGCGGATCACGTGGCCAAGCAGCGGCGTGCGGCCCATGCCGCCGCCCACGATCACGCGCACGCCGAGCTCGCCCGCCTCGTCCTTCACCAGCCACAGGCCGATGTCGTGGAAGAAGGTCGCGGCGCGGTCGCTCTTCGCGGCGTTGAGCGCGATCTTGAACTTGCGCGGCAGGTAGGCGAATTCGGGATGCAACGTGGACCACTGGCGCAGGATCTCGGCATGGGGGCGGGGGTCCACGGCCTCGTCGGGCGCCACGCCGGCGAAGTGGTCGGTGGTGATGTTGCGCACGCAGTTGCCGGAGGTCTGGATCGAGTGCATGTCGACTTCGGCCAGCTCCGCGAGGATGTCGGGCACGGTCTCGAGCCTGGGCCAGTTGAGCTGCAGGTTCTGCCGTGTGCTGAAGTGCCCGTAGCCGCGGTCGTATGTGCGCGCGATGCGCCCCAGCGCGCGCAGCTGCGTGGAGGAAAGCAGCCCGTAAGGGATCGCGATGCGCAGCATCGGCGCGTGGCGCTGCACGTAGAGGCCGTTCTGCAGTCGCAGCGGCCGGAATTCGTCCTCGGTCAGTTCCCCGGCGAGGTAGCGGCGCGTCTGGTCGCGGAACTGCGTCACCCGCTCCTGGACGATGCGGCGGTCGTAGGCGTCGTATCGGTACACGGG
>CAMPHL010000336.1 GCA_946885905.1 uncultured Pseudomonadota bacterium
CCCGCGCCACGTCGAGATCCAGTTGATCGGCGACCGGCACGGCGAGGTCGCGCACGTCTTCGAGCGCGACTGCTCGGTGCAGCGGCGGCACCAGAAGATCATCGAGGAGGCGCCCGCGCCGCGCATCGACCGTGCGCGCATGGACGCCCTCCTCGCGCAATTCGCTTCCACGCTCGGGCGCCTGGGCTACGACAACCTGGGCACCGTCGAGATGCTGCTCGCTCCCGACGGCGAGTTCCGCTTCCTCGAGATGAACACGCGCCTGCAGGTCGAGCACGGCGTGACCGAGGAAGTAACCGGCGTGGACCTCGTGGCCGCGCAACTGCGCTCCTCCGCGGGCCGCACGCTCGAGTCGATCTTGCCGGAGACGCCGGCCATCCGCGGCCACGCGATCCAGGCGCGCGTATACGCGGAGGATCCGGTCCGCTTCCTTCCCTCCCCCGGCAAGCTCGCCGAGTTCGCGCCGCCGCGCGCGCCCTCGATCCGCGTCGAGACGGGATATGCCGCCGGCCGCGAGGTGACTCCCCATTACGATCCGCTGCTCGCCAAGGTGATCGCGCACGGGGCCACGCGCGAGGAGGCGATCGAGCGCCTCATTGCGGCCCTTGGCGAGTTCCGCATCTCGGGGCTCAAGCACAACATCCCCGCGCTGGTCCGGATCCTGGATTCGGAGGAGTTCCGTTCGGGAGAAGTCCATACGGGCCTGGCGGCCGATGTCGTCCGCCGCGCGGCCCAGAACGTTTGACAAAGGAGCGAGCCGTGGCATCGATCGAAGTGAAGAGCGTCGTGACCGGGTCGGTGTGGAAGATCGTGGCGAGCGTGGGGCAAACACTCGCGCCCGGCGACGAGATCATGGTGCTGGAGTCGATGAAGATGGAGATCCCGGTCGTGGCCGACGACGGCGGGACGTTGAAGGAAATCCGCGTCGCGGAAGGCGCCTCGGTGAGCGAGGGTCAGGTGGTCGCGGTGATCGAGGAGTGATGGCGCAATGAGCGCGAAGCCGAAGCCCGAGGAAAAGCCCGCGGCCGCTGCCGAGCCGCAGGACTGGACGGCGGAGCTGCGCGAGCTCGAGCTGCGCCGTGAGCAGGCGCTGGGCCTGGGCGGCCCGGAGGCCATCGCGCGCCACCATTCGCAGGGGCGGCTCACCATCCGCGAGCGCATCGCGGGCCTCGTGGATGAGGGCTCGTTCCAGGAAGTCGGGCGGCTCACCGGCCAGGGGCGCTACGAGCATGGCGAGCTCAAGGGCGTGACGCCCGCGCCCTACGTGATGGGGCTGGCGCAAATCGGCGGCCGTCCCGTGGCGGTAGGCGGCGAGGACTTCACCATCCGCGGCGGCACGAGCTGGAGCGGCGATCGCAAGAAAGGCGGCCAGGGCGGCTTCGTCGAGGACCTCGCGCACGAGTACCGCATCCCGCTGGTGAACCTGATCGACGGCGCGGGCGGGAGCGTCACCTCGATCCAGCGCCGCGGCCACGCGGTCTTTCCCGGCGTGCACGGCTTCGAGCAGTCGGTCCGGTTGATGGGCGAAGTGCCCGTGGTCTGCGCGGTGCTCGGCACCGCCGCCGGCGGGCCCGCCGGCCGCGCGATCCTCTCGCACTGGTCGGTGATGGTGGAGAACACGAGCCAGGTCTTCGCCGCGGGCCCGCCCGTGGTCGAGCGCTCCCTCGGGCAGAAGGTCACGAAGGAGGAGCTGGGCGGCCCCGCGATCGCCGTCGGCGCCGCGGGCACCATCGACCAGGTGGCGAAGGACGAGCGCGAATGCTTCGCGATGATCGAGCGCTACCTCTCGTACATGCCCCAGAACGTCTGGGAGCTTCCGCCCGTCGTACGCACGGGCGACCGCGTCGATCGCTGCGAGGACGGGTTGAAGGACGTCATTCCGCGCAACCGCCGCAGGCCCTACGACATGCGGCGCATCATCCGCTGGGTGGCGGACACCGATTCGGTCTTCGAGCTGCAGCCCTCCTACGGCAAGGCGCTCATCACCTGCCTCGCGCGCATGAACGGGCGGGTGGTCGGTTTCGTCGCCAACAATCCCATGATCTACGGCGGCGCCATGGATGTCCGCGCCGCGCGCAAGCAGACGCACTTCGTGGAGCTCTGCGACTGCTTCCACATCCCGCTCGTGTTCCTGGTCGACGTGCCGGGCTTCATGGTCGGCAAGGACGCCGAGGCGGCCGCGACGCTGCGCGAAGGGATGCGCAGCGTCTATGTCGCGCTGCAGGCCACGGTTCCGATGTACACGGTGGTGGTGCGCAAGTGCTACGGCATGGCCGGCATGGGCACCACCGACAAGAACGGCCTCGACTTCAAGATCGCCTGGCCCTCGGCCGAGTGGGGGTCGCTGCCCATCGAGGGCGGCGTTGCGGCCGCCTTCCGCAAGGAGATCGCGGCCGCGCCCGATCCCAAGGCGCGCGAGGCGGAGATCGAGGCGCAGTTGCGCCCCCACGCCTCGCCCTTCCGGACCGCGGAAGCCTTCGGCGTGGAAGAGATCATCGACCCGCGCGAGACCCGGCCGTATCTCTGCCGGTTCATCGACGCGGTCGCGGGGCGGCTGGCGACCACGGTCGGCCCCAAGCCCAAGTACGGCGTTCGTCCCTGAAATGGCAGTCCACTACAACGAGGAGGAGCAATGATGAAACCCTGGAAACTCCTGGCCGCGGCGGCTGCGGCGTTGGGCCTGGCGGCGGGCAACGCCAGCGCCGAGGTCGACGAGCTCAAGATGATGTCGCAGTACGGCATCGGCTACATGCAGCTCACGCTCATGAAGGCGGACAAGCTGGTCGAGAAGCACCTCGCGAAGGCGGGCCTCGCCGACACCAAGGTCACCTGGGCGAGGATGGGCGCGGGCGCGGCGGCCAACGACGCGCTGCTGGCCGGCGGGCTGCACTTTGCCGCGGGCGGCACAGGCCCGGCCTTCATCCTGTGGGACCGCACGCGCTCCAACGTGCAGGTGCACGGCGTGGCGGCGCTCTCGTCCATGCCCAACCTGCTGATCTCGCGCAACCCGAACGTGAAGAGCATCAAGGACTTCACCGACAAGGACCGCATCGCCATGGCCGGCGCCGGCTCCTCGGTGCAGACCACCTCCAAGGCCTTCGGCGAGGAGAACTACAAGAAGCTCAATCCCCTCATGGTGAACCTGCCGCACCCGGAGGGCTTGCGGGCGCTGCTGTCGGGCCAGGGCGAGGTCAATGCGCAGTTCACCTCGCCCCCCTTCTGGAACACCGCGCTCGAGAACCCCGGCATCCACACGGTGCTCAACTCGTACGACATCGTGGGCGGCTCGAACACGTTCCTCATGGTCTGGGCGACGAAGAAGTTCCGCGACGAGAACCCGAAGACGTTCAAGGCCGTGGTCGACGCCCTGAAGGAGGCGACCGACGCCATCAACGCCGACAAGAAGCGCGCGGCCGAGGTCTACGTGGCCGAGGGTGGCGGCAGGGAATCGGCCGACAAGATCCTCAAGATCATGAACGACCCGCAGATCAAGTTCACGCTCGCGCCCGAGAAGGTCCTGCCTTTCGCGCAGTTCATGCACAAGATCGGGACGCTCAAGAACGAGCCCAAGTCCTGGAAGGACCTCTTCTTCCCCGACATCCACGACATGCAGGGCAGCTGAACGCCATGGCGGCCGCGATCCAACCGCTGCTCCAGGTGCAGGGCGTCACCCTGCAGTACAAGACGCGCGAGCACCTGGTCACGGCCACCTATCGCGTGAGCTTCGACGTCTACCCGTC
>CAMPHL010000337.1 GCA_946885905.1 uncultured Pseudomonadota bacterium
AGCGTGTCCGCCGCCGACGCGTTCGGGCCGGGAGCGCGCCACTTCGAAGCGATCGAGAAACTGCTGGAGGCCGCGAGCGCCGAAGCGGCTGCGGGCGCGACGATCCTGGTGAAGGGCTCGCGCTTCATGAAGATGGAGCGCATCGCCGACGCGCTCGCGATCCGTACCACGGCTTCCTCCAGGGGAGGCGACCATGCTCCTTGAGCTGGCCCAGGAGCTCGAGAAGCACGTCCGGGCGTTCAACGTCTTCGGCTACATCACGCTGCGCGTGGTGCTGGCCGCGCTCACCGCGCTCGTCATTTCGTTCATCGTCGGGCCCGCGATGATCCGCAAGCTCACCGCCTACAAGATCGGCCAGGCGGTGCGCGACGACGGCCCGCAGACCCACCTGGTGAAGAGCGGGACGCCGACCATGGGCGGTGCGCTCATCCTGGTCTCGGTCGCCGTCACCACGATCCTCTGGGCGGACCTCTCGAACCGGTACGTCTGGATCGTGCTGCTCACGACGCTCGGCTTCGGCGCCGTGGGCTGGGTGGACGACTGGCGCAAGGTCGTGCACCGCAACCCGAAGGGGCTGTCGGCCAGGGCCAAGTTCGCCTTGCAGTCGGTGATCGCGATCGTCGCGGTCTCGTACCTCGCCTACAGCACCAACCTGCCGCAGCAGACCGAGCTCATCGTGCCGTTCTTCAAGAGCATCGCGATCCCGCTCGGCACCGTGGGCTTCGTGATCCTCGGCTACTTCGTGGTCGTGGGCACCTCCAACGCCGTGAACCTCACCGACGGGCTGGACGGCCTCGCGATCATGCCCACGGTGATGATCGCCTCGGCGCTGGCCGTGTTCGCCTACGTCTCCGGGCACGCCGGGTTCTCGAAGTACCTCGGCTTCCCGCTCATCCCGGGCTCGGGCGAGCTCGCCGTCATCTGCGGCGCGATCGCCGGCGCCGGGCTCGCGTTCCTGTGGTTCAACGCGTACCCGGCCGAAGTCTTCATGGGCGACGTGGGCGCGCTGGCGCTCGGCGCCGCGCTCGGGATGGTGGCGATCGTGGTGCGCCAGGAGATCGTGCTGCTGATCATGGGCGGCGTCTTCGTGGTCGAGACGCTCTCCGTGATCATCCAGGTGGCGAGCTTCAAGCTGACCGGCAAGCGCGTCTTCCGCATGGCGCCGCTGCACCACCACTACGAATTGAAGGGCTGGAAGGAGAACCAGGTCGTGGTGCGGTTCTGGATCATCACGATGATGCTGGTCCTCGTCGGCCTTTCCACGCTGAAGCTGCGCTGATTGGAAAGCAATGAAAGGCCGAGGAAGCAGAGGAAGCAGGGGGATCAGTGGAAGGCAAGGGAGTTGCTTCGTAGCTCGGTTGATCGTAGGCACGAACGACACAGGGCGCTTCTCTGCTTCCCCTGATTCCCCTGCTTCCTCGGCATTTACCCGCTCGAGTGTTTTCAACGGAAACGGAAGGTGAGCGATGCGACATGGGAAGGAAGGCAAGTCCTGGTCCTCGGCCTCGGCCACACGGGGCTCTCGGCGATCCGCTGGCTGGAGAAGCAGGGCGCCGCGGTTCGCGCCGCCGATACGCGACAAGCGCCTCCGGGCCTGGGAACGGTTCAGTCGCGACACCCGCGGGTGCCGCTCGCCCTCGGAGCTTTCGGACCGGCGCTACTGGAGGGAGTGGAGGCGATCGTTGCGAGTCCGGGCCTTGCGCTGCGCGACCCGTTCCTGCGGCAGGCGCTGGAACGCGGCATCGAGGTCGTGGGCGACATCGAGCTTTTCGCGCGGGCGATTCGAGGGAGTCCGGCGCGCGTGATCGCGGTGACCGGCACCAACGGCAAGTCCACCGTGACGGCGCTCGCCTGCGAGATGGCGCGCGCCGCGGGTCTGCGCGCGCAGGCGGTGGGCAACATCGGCGAGCCGGTGCTCGACGCGCTCGGTGCGCCCGGCGCGGGCGAGACCGAGGCCTGGGTCGTGGAGCTCTCGAGCTACCAGCTCGAGACCACGTCGTCGCTGCGTTGCGATGCCGCCACGGTGCTGAACGTGACGCAGGACCATCTCGACCGCTACGACTCGATGGCCGACTACGCGGCGGCCAAGCAGCGCATCTTCATGGACTGCCGCGCGCGCGTGCTCAATCGCGACGACGCGCTGTCGATGGCGATGGCGGGAGCGCCCGGCGCGCAGGAAACGCTCAGCTTCGGGCTGGGCGAGCCCGTGAGCCGCTGCGAGTGGGGCCTGGACGCGGCCCGCGAGCACCTGCGCCGCGGCCCCGTGGAGCTCATGCGCGTGGACGAGGTCGGCATCCCCGGCCTGCACAACGCCGCGAACGCGCTCGCCGCGCACGCGCTCTGCTCGGCGATCGGGCTGGATTCCGAGGCGTTGACGCGCGCGATCCGCGAGTTCAAGGGCCTTCCCCACCGCGTGCAGCTCGTGGCCGAAGCGGGCGGCGTGCGCTTCTACGACGATTCGAAGGGAACCAACGTCGGCGCCTCGGTCGCGGCGCTCGAGGGCTTCACGGTGCCGGTGGTGCTGGTCGCCGCCGGCGACGGCAAGGGGCAGGACTTCGCGCCGCTCGCGCCCGCCGTGAAGGCGCATGCCCGCGCGGTCGTGCTGATCGGCCGCGACGCCGAAGCGCTCGCCGCCGCGCTCGCCGGAACCGGCGTGCCGATCGAGCGTGCGAAGACGATGGAAGAGGCGGTCTCCACGGCCCACCGGCTCGCGAAGCCCGGCGACGCGGTGCTGCTCTCGCCCGCGTGCGCGAGCCTCGACATGTTCCGCAACTACGGCCACCGCGGCGAGGTCTTCGCGGCCGCGGCGCGTTCCCTGGCCCTTTACCAAGGCAGGGGCTGAACCTCGTGCTCTACAACCCCGCCCGCCGCCAATCCTCGCTCGACCAGGCGCTCGTCTGGAGCGCGGTCCTGCTGGGCGCGATCGGCCTCGTGATGGTGTATTCGGCCTCGGTCGCGATGGCCGACGCGGAGCGGTTCACGGGCTTCCGCCCGGGCTATTTCCTGGTTCGGCACGGCGCCTCCATCGCGATCGGCCTGGTGGGCGCGGCCCTGGTCTTCCGCGTGCCGCTCTGGCTCTGGCAGAAGGCGAGCCCGTGGCTCTTCATGTTCGGCACGGGACTGCTGGTGTTCGTCCTCATTCCCGGCCTCGGGCGCGAGGTGAACGGCGCGCGCCGCTGGATCCCCGTGGGCATCGGCACCTTCCAGCCCTCGGAGCTCATGAAGCTCTTCGTAGTCCTTTACGCGGCCGACTACACGGTGCGCAAGGCCGCGTTCATGGACGACTTCAGGAAGGGCTTCCTGCCCATGTTCGCGGTGATGACCTTCATCGCGGCGCTGCTGCTGCGCGAGCCCGACTTCGGCGCGCTCGTGGTGGTGACGTCGATCGCGATGACGATCCTCTTCCTGGGCGGGCTCAACTGGCGGATCTTCACCGGCCTCGCGCTCCTGCTCGCGGTGGCCTTCGCGGTGCTCATCGTGTCCTCGCCCTATCGCCTGCAACGGATCCTGGGCTTCATGGACCCGTGGTCGGACGCGTACGGCACGGGCTACCAACTGTCGCACTCGCTCATCGCGTTCGGCCGCGGCGAGTGGCTGGGCGTGGGACTGGGAGCCTCGGTGGAGAAGCTCCTCTACCTCCCCGAAGCGCACACCGACTTCCTGCTCGCGGTGATCGCCGAGGAGCTGGGCTTCGAGGGCGTGGCCACCGTCATCACGCTGTTCCTCTTCCTGGTCCAC
>CAMPHL010000338.1 GCA_946885905.1 uncultured Pseudomonadota bacterium
GCAATGAGACCGTCCACTCGCAGGAGCAGGAGGGCCAAAGGGAAGCCCTCAAGAAATACACCATCGACCTCACCGAGCGCGCGAAGAGCGGCAAGCTCGATCCGGTCATCGGCCGCGACGAGGAGATCCGCCGCGTCATCCAGGTCCTCCAGCGCAGGACCAAGAACAATCCCGTCCTCATCGGCGAGCCCGGGGTGGGCAAGACCGCCATTGTCGAAGGCCTCGCGCAGCGCATCGTGAACGACGAAGTGCCCGAGGGCCTGCGCGGCAAGCGCGTGCTCAGCCTCGACATGGGCCTGCTCATCGCCGGCGCAAAGTACCGCGGAGAGTTCGAGGAGCGCCTCAAGGCCGTCCTGAAAGAGCTCCAGCAGGACGAAGGCAAGACCATCGTCTTCATCGACGAGCTGCACACCATGGTGGGCGCGGGCAAGGCCGAAGGCGCCATGGACGCCGGCAACATGCTCAAGCCCGCGCTGGCACGTGGCGAGCTCCACTGTGTTGGCGCGACGACCCTCGACGAATACCGCAAGCACGTCGAGAAGGACGCCGCCCTCGAGCGCCGCTTCCAGAAGGTGCTCGTGGACGAGCCCAGCGTCGAGGACACCATCGCGATCCTCCGCGGCCTGCAGGAGAAGTACGAGGTCCACCACGGCGTGGACATCACCGACCCGGCCATCGTCGCGGCAGCGGAACTAAGCCACCGCTACATCACCGACCGCTTCCTCCCGGACAAGGCGATCGACCTCATCGACGAGGCCGCGAGCCGCATCAAGATGGAGATCGACTCCAAGCCCGAGGTGATGGACCGCCTCGACCGCCGCATCATCCAGTTGAGGATCGAGCGCGAGGCCGTGAAGAAGGAGAAGGACGAGGCCTCGAAGAAGCGCCTGGAGCTGATCGAGGACGAGATCAAGCGCCTGGAGAAGGAATACGCCGACTTCGAGGAAACGCTCAAGGCGGAGAAGGCGCGCGTGCAGGGCACGACCCACATCAAGGAAGAGCTCGAGAAGGCCAAGCTCGAGATGGACGCCGCCAAGCGCAAGGGCGACTGGCAGAAGATGAGCGAGCTGCAGTACGGCAAGATCCCCGAGCTCGAGAAGCAGATCAAGGCGGCCGAGTCGCAGGCGGCCAACAACGGCGAAGCCCAGCGCCCGACTCTCCTTCGTACCCAGGTGGGTGTCGACGAAATCGCCGAGGTCGTCTCGCGCGCCACAGGCATCCCGGTCTCCAAGATGATGACCGGTGAGCGCGAGAAGCTCCTCAAGATGGAAGAGCGCCTGCACCAGCGCGTGGTGGGCCAGGACGAGGCCGTGCGCCTGGTCTCGGAAGCCATCCGCCGTTCGCGCGCGGGGCTATCGGATCCCAAGAGGCCCTACGGCTCGTTCCTCTTCCTCGGTCCCACCGGTGTGGGCAAGACCGAGCTTTGCAAGGCGCTCGCCGAGTTCCTCTTCGACAGCGAAGACCACCTCGTGCGCATCGACATGTCCGAGTACATGGAGAAACACTCCGTGTCGCGATTGATCGGCGCGCCCCCGGGGTATGTCGGATATGAGGAGGGCGGGCACCTCACCGAAGTCGTGCGCCGCAAGCCCTACTGCGTGATCCTCCTCGACGAGATCGAGAAGGCGCACCCGGACGTGTTCAACGTGCTCCTGCAGGTGCTGGACGACGGCCGCATGACCGACGGCCAGGGGCGCACCGTCAACTTCAAGAACACCGTGATCGTGATGACCTCGAACCTGGGCAGCCAGATGATCCAGCAGATGAGCGGCCAGGACTACCAGGTCGTGAAGCTCGCGGTGATGGGCGAGGTCAAGTCCAACTTCCGCCCCGAGTTCGTGAACCGCATCGACGAGATCGTGGTGTTCCACGCGCTCGACGAAGCCAACATCGCTTCGATCGCGCGCGTTCAGCTCAAAGAGCTCGAGCGCCGCGTGCGCGCGATGGAGATGGAGATCGAGATCTCGGATGCCGCGGTGGCTGAACTCGCCAAGGCGGGATTCGATCCGGTCTACGGCGCGCGGCCGCTCAAGCGCGCAATCCAGCAGCAGATCGAGAACCCGCTCTCGAAGGCGATCCTGGAGGGGAAGTTCGGGCCGAAGGACACCATCCGCGTGGATGCGAAGGGCGGGGTGTTCAGCTTCGACAAGGGCGGATTGAAGCGGGCGGCTTGAGGAACGCCAACTCTTCATCACGGGCTGGGGTTTGGGTCTTGTCGTAGGGATTACAATCCGGGGCATGAAAATCCCCGTCCGCCTCCTGCTCCTCGCCCTCTGCCTTGCCGCCCAGGCCGCAGCCGCGTTGGACGTAGCCGAGGCCTACGCCGCGATCCCCCACCGCCGAACTCCGTACGACGCCGCCGCGTCACCATCGTCGGCAGCGCAGAAGGCCGCCCTTGCCTGGCTTTTCGCCCGCACCGATCGCGGCGTGGTCCTGCGCGTGGAGGGCATGAAGGCGCACGGCAGCAAGGACGCGGCCGCTCTCCAGCGCGTGGTCTCGCAGTACGACGGGGTCATCGCCGAGCTGGCGAAAGAGGAGGTCGTCGATGAGGTGAAACCCGCGCGCGCGCTCGTCGTCGAGGCGATGAAGAAGCAGCGCCGGTTCTTGAGCTCGAAACCCGCCGGGCAGGTCGCCTTCACGCAGATCGGCCGGGTGCCGGAAGTGAGCGGGGCGAGCTCGCAGCTGCTCGAGGCCTACGGCTTCCTCATGAAGACCTTCCCGAAGGAAACGCCCCGCAACCGCACGTCGTTCTTCGACCACCTCTGCGCGCTCGATTTCCTCTGAGCCGCGGCATCGCCGCCATCGCGGTACTGATGGCGATCGGCCTCGGCTGCCACGCGGCCTACATCAACCAGACGGCCCATCACAAGCAGGACCGCGCCTTGAGCGCCGCGACGCGATGGTTCCAGGACTGGACCAAGATCAACGCGGGCGTGGTCCTCCTCGATCACCTGCCGCCCGACACCACCATCGAAGGCCACGCCGACAAGCTCTTCGCCGACTTGAAGCTCGGCCGCAAGACCGACGGCAAGGCGCTGCTCTTCGTCTGGGTAGAGCAGGAGCGGCTCTTCAAGATCGAGGTGTCGTACGACCTGGAGGAGGTTTTCCCGGACGCGCTCTGCAAGCGCCTGGAGGAGGGCGCGCGTACCTTCATGTTGTCGGGCTCGCCCTTTGCGCGGCGGGATTTCATCGTGGAGCTGCTGGTCACGATGAAGCTGCACTACCTCGAGAAGGGCAACCCCTCCGCCTTCCCGATCCCCGATCCCGGAAAGCGCTACGTCGGCGGCTATCTCAGCGGTGGGGCGGGCATCGTGGGCCGTGGTTACGCCGCCACGGTTGCGAACGTGCAGCGGGAGCTCCGGGCGCTGCCGGGCACGCTCCAGACCGAGATGCAGCCGGGGCGCACGCCGGAGGAGACGCTCGATCGCTACCTGCGTTCGCTCGGCCTGGGCATCGGCGCCCCGAACCTACCGCTCATCACGGAGGCGAGCCGCTACTTCCGCATGGACAAGCCGCACGCGCCCGGATATCTCAAGAGGATCCGCGCGTACATCGCGAAATCGAAGCGGCCGGAGATCCGCGCGCATGGCGATCTTGCCGCGGCCGTGTTCGGGGTGCGCGACCCGGTTCTTCCGATTCTCATGCGCCGCGACCCGCAAGGCTTCTGGCTGGTGGACGAGCCCAAGGTATGGGCCGCCTACCACCTCTTCCAGGACGGAAGCC
>CAMPHL010000339.1 GCA_946885905.1 uncultured Pseudomonadota bacterium
TGCTCGCGGTGATGCTGGGCGCGTGCGGTCAGGGAGAGGGGCAAGGGGGGCACGCAGCAGCAGGCGCCATGCCGCCGGCGGTGGTGGCCGTGCAGGAAGTGAAGCCCGCCTCGGTGCCGGTGGAATTCGAATATCCGGCGCAGACCGCGGGCTCGCGAGAAGCGGAGGTGCGCGCGCGCGTCGCCGGCATCCTGCTCAAGCGCAACTTCGAGGAGGGCGCGACCGTTCGCGCGGGCCAGTCCCTCTACCAGATCGACGCGGCCTTCTTCGAAGCGGCGGTGGCACGCGCCGAAGCGGATTTGGCGGCGGCCGAGGCGCGCGCTTCGGCCGCGGAGCGCAACGCCGCCCGCACGAAACCCCTTCTCGCCGCGAAGGCTGCCTCGCAGAAGGATGTCGAGGACGCGGTCTCGGCGGCGGAAGTGGGCGCCGCGGAAGTGAAGGCCGCCAGGGCGCGCTTGCGGGAGGCGCGGCTCAACCTCGAATACACCCGCGTAGAGGCGCCGATCCACGGGATCACGAGCCGCTCGCTCAAGAGCGAGGGCAGCCTCGTGGCCGGCCCGCAGGACCTGCTCACGACCGTGAGCCAGCTCGATCCCATCTGGGTGAACTTCGGTGTGTCCGAAGCCGAGCAATCCCGCATCCGGCAGGAAGCCGCGTCCGGCAAGCTCGAGGTGCCGAAGGACTTCAGGTTCGACGTCGCGATCAGGTTCGAGGACGGCAAGGTCTATTCGCGTCCCGGAAAGCTCGTGTTCACCGACGCGCGCGTGAACGCGCAGACGGGCACGACGGACGCGCGCGCCGAGGTGCCCAATCCCAACGGCGAAGTTCGTCCCGGACAGTTCGTGCGCGTGGTGCTCAAGGGGGCCCGGCGGCCGAACGCCATCGCGGTGCCGCAACGCGCCGTCGTCGAGGGGCCGCAGGGCAAGATGGTCTACGTCCTGTCGAAGGACTCGAAGGCCGAGGCACGGCCGGTGAGCGTCGGCGAATGGTCGGGCGCGGACTGGATCATCGCTTCGGGGCTCGCGCCGGGAGACAAGGTGATCGTCGACGGCATCGCCAGGATCTTCTTCCCCGGCCAGCCGGTGCAGGCAGGCCCGCCACCCGGTGGGCCCGCCACCCCGGCCCCGGGCAAGGGCAACCCGGGGCAGGCTCCGGCCGGGGCCGAGTCACCCAAAGCCGACCAGAACAAGTAGGCCGCCATGTTTTCCCGTTTCTTCATCGACCGGCCGATCTTCGCGGTCGTCATCTCGATCTTCATCGCGCTCGCGGGCATCGCCGCGATGCGCGTCCTTCCCATCGCGCAGTATCCCGAGATCGCCCCGCCCCAGGTCATGGTGCGCGCGGTGTATCCGGGCGCCTCGGCGCAGGTGCTCGAGCAGACCGTCGCGGCCCCGCTGGAGAACGCGATCAACGGCGTCGAGGGCATGCTCTACATGAGCTCGACCTCGTCCTCCGAGGGCGTGGCGACCATCATGGTCACGTTCAACATCGGCGTGGACGTGGACAAGGCGGCGCTGAACGTCAACAACCGGGTGAAGCAGGTCGAGCCGCGCCTTCCGCTCGAGGCGCGCCGCCAGGGCGTGGCGGTCGAAAAGGGCTCGCAGTCGTTCCTGCAGGTGATCGCCGTGTACTCGCCCGACGGCAGCCGCGACGACCTCTTCACCTCGAACTACACGACGCTCAACATCCTCGACCAGATCAAGCGCGTGCCCGGCACCACCAGCGTGCAGATCTTCGGCGCGAAGGACTACGCCATGCGCGTCTGGCTGCGGCCCGACCGCCTGGCGCAACTCAAGCTGTCTCCCGGCGACATCGCGCGCGCCATCAACGAGCAGAACGCGCAGTTCGCCGCGGGCAAGGTGGGAGAGCCGCCCACGGGCGGGGGCCAGGAACTGGTCTACACGGTGACCACCCGCGGGCGCCTATCGGAGCCCAGGGAGTTCGAGAACATCATCGTGCGCTCGGGCCCGGACGGCTCGCGGCTGCGCCTGGGCGACGTCGCGCGCGTGGAGCTCGCGTCGCGCGACTACAGCTTCATGGGGCGCGTGAACAACCGCTCCGCGACCCTGATCGGCGTTTTCCTGCAGCCGAACGCCAACGCGCTCGACGTGGCCAAGGAAGTGAACGCGACGATGGCCTCGCTCGCGGAGAAATTCCCCGCGGGCCTCAAGCACGAGGTGGTGTACGACACCACGCGCTTCGTCGAGGTCTCGATCCGCGAGGTGATGATCACGCTGGCCGAGGCCATGGTGCTGGTCTTCCTCGTGGTATTCCTTTTCCTGCAGAACTGGCGCGCGACCCTCATCCCGTTCGCCGCGGTGCCGGTGTCGCTGCTGGGCACGTTCGCGGGCCTGCTCGTCCTGGGCTACTCGATCAACACGCTCACGCTGTTCGGCATGGTGCTCGCCATCGGCATCGTCGTGGACGACGCGATCGTGGTGCTGGAGAACGTCGAGCGGATCATGCACGAGGAGCACGTCGATGCCCGCGAGGCGGCGGTGAAGGCCATGCGGGAGGTGACGAGCCCGATCGTCGCGATCGTGCTGGTGCTGTGCGCGGTATTCATCCCGATCGCATTCCTCGGAGGCCTCACGGGCGAGCTCTACCGGCAGTTCTCGGTCACGATCTCGATCGCGGTGGTGCTGTCCGGGATCGTGGCGCTCACGCTCACGCCGGCGCTCACGGTCCTGATCCTCAAGCGCGAGCACAAGCAGCCCGGGCGCTTCTTCCAGTGGTTCAACCGCTTCTTCGCGCGCGCCACCGACCGCTACGAGAACGGTGTGGCCTGGATGGTGCGGCGCGGCGCGGTGGCGACCGCGCTCTTCGCCGTCATGGTGGTCGTGACCGTGGGGCTCTGGCGCGCCACGCCCGGCTCGCTCGTGCCCGAGGAGGACCAGGGCTTCTACATGGCGATGGTGATCCTTCCCGACGGCTCGTCGCTCGAGCGCACCGACGCGCTGGTCCAGAAGGTGGTCGCGACCGTCAAGGAGAACCCGAACATCGAGAACGCGGTGGCCTTCACCGGCTTCGACCTGCTGGGCGGCGGCACCTTCCGCAACAACGTGGCCTCGATCTTCTTCACCGCGAAGCACTGGGACGAACGCGAGGTGCCCATCCAGGCGCTCGTGGGCGAGTTCTTCGGCCGCACCATGGGCTTCAAGGAGGGCTTCCCGATCGCGTTCAACGCGCCGCCGATCTTCGCGCTCGGCCTTACCGGCGGGTTCGAGATCCACCTGAAGAGCAAGGGCGAGGGCGGCCCGGAGCGCCTGGCGCAGGTCTCGCAGATGTTCATCGGGCGCGCCA
This sequence comes from uncultured Pseudomonadota bacterium, assembly GCA_946885905.1. Next base: position 3,304 of record CAMPHL010000339.1, read on the forward strand.
TGCAGGAGCCGGGCATCGCCCAGGCCCAGATGTTCTGGCGGCCCACCGTGCCGCAGCTCTACGTGGACGTGGACCGCGAAAAGGCGAAGGCCCTGGGCGTCCCCATCGACGAGGTCTTCAATGCGCTCGCCGCGACCCTCGGCACCTACTACGTGAACGACTTCAACAAGTATGGGCGCACGTGGCAGGTGCTCATGTCCTCGGAAGCCGGCTATCGCAAGCGCCCGGAGGACGTGGGATCGATCTACGTGAGGAGCGAGAAGGGCGAGATGGTGCCGATCCGCGCGCTCGCCAGGGTGGAATACACGAGCGGCCCGGACATGCTCGAGCGCTTCAACAACCTGCCCGCGGTCACGGTGCTGGGCAGCGGTGCGCCCGGCGTTTCCACCGGCC
>CAMPHL010000340.1 GCA_946885905.1 uncultured Pseudomonadota bacterium
GCTGGTGCTGGGCCGCTCGCTGCTGGTGCTCTTCGTCGGCTGGGAAGGCGTGGGCCTCGCCTCCTACCTGCTGATCGGGTTCTGGTTCGAGGATCCCGAGAAGGCGGCGGCGGGCAAGAAGGCCTTCATCACCAACCGCATCGGCGACGCGGGCTTCCTGCTGGGCATGTTCCTGCTCTACACCACGCTGGGCACGCTCGAGATGGACCGCATCAATGCCGCGTTTCTGGCGAGCCCGGCCCCGGCCGTGTCCGCTTCGCTGGTCGGGATCCTGCTCTTCATCGGCGCCTGCGGAAAGTCTGCGCAGATCCCGCTGCACGTGTGGCTGCCGGATGCGATGGCCGGTCCCACCCCGGTCTCCGCCCTCATCCACGCGGCCACGATGGTGACGGCCGGCGTCTACCTCGTGGCGCGCATGTCGGGGATCTACATCCATGCGCCCGAGGCCTCGGCCGTCATCGCGACCGTGGGTGTGGCCACCGCGTTCTTCGCCGCCACCATCGCCGTCGTCCAGACCGACATCAAGAAGGTGCTGGCGTACTCGACCGTCTCGCAGCTGGGCTTCATGTTCCTCGCCGCGGGCGTGGGCGCCTACGGCGCGGCCGTCTTCCACCTCTACACGCACGCCTTCTTCAAGGCGTGCCTCTTCCTCGGCGCCGGCAGCGTGATCCATGCGATGTCGGGCGAGCAGGACATCCGCAGGATGGGCGGCCTGGCGAAGAAGATCCCGGTCACCTTCTGGACCTTCGCCATCGCCACCGGCGCCATCGCGGGGCTGCCGCCGCTCGCGGGCTTCTTCTCCAAGGACGAGATCCTGTGGTTCGCCCTCGCAAGCGGCAAAGGCGGGTCGGCGCTCCTCTTCACGGTCGCCGCGGCCACGGCCCTCATGACTTCCTTCTACATGTTCCGGCTCCTGTGGCTCACGTTCCTCGGCAAGCCGCGCATGAGCCACGAGGTCGAGCACCACGTGCACGAGTCGCCGCCGTCGATGACCGTCGTGCTCGCCATCCTGGCGGCCCTCTCGATCGTGGGCGGGTTCCTCTCGATCCCGCACGTGCTCGAGACGCTGCTCCCGCTGCCGCCGCTCGCGCAAGGCATGGAGCCCTTCCACTACGCCGTAGTCGGGGCCTCGATCGCCATCGCCGTAGCAGGCCTCGCCGGCGCGTGGTGGTTCTTCGGCGGCACGGCCGGCCGTGCCGAGCGCGTGCGCGCGGCCTTTCCGGGCCTGCATCGCGTGCTCTCGGGCAAGTACTTCATCGACGAAGCCTACGAGAGGTTCATCCACGGGCCGCTGCTGTGGGTCTCGGATCGGGTGTTCCTCCGGTTGGGCGACCGCACGCTCTTCGACGGAACGCTGCACACGCTGGCGGCGATGAGCCGCGGCACGGCGGGCCTGCTCGCGCGCCTGCAGACCGGCAACCTCCACTTCTACGCTTTCCTCGTGCTCGCGGGCCTCGCGGGCGCCCTCTACCTGGGGCTGCGCCATGTCTGAAGCCCTGATGCTGAACCTCGTCCTCTTCCTTCCCGTGATCGGGATGGCGGCGCTGATCGCCGTCCCGAACGAGCGCGGCGGCACGATCCGCGGCATCGCCTTCTGGACCCTGGTCATCCAGCTCGCCCTCGCCGCCTGGCTCTACGCCCAGTTCGACCCCGCCAACCTGGGCCTGCAGTTCGAGACGCGCCTGCCGTGGATTCCCGGCTGGGGCGTTTACTACCAGGTGGGCCTCGACGGCTACAACATCCTGCTGGTGCTGCTCACCGCCTTCCTCGGGCCGCTGGTGGTCGCGAGCGCCTTCACCGCGATCGACAAGTCGGTCAAGCTCTTCTACGCGATGGTGCTGGGCATCCAGTTCACGATGGTCGGCACCTTCGTGGCCCAGGACCTCTTCCTCTTCTATCTCTTCTGGGAGGCGATGCTGATCCCGATGTTCCTCATCATCGGGATCTGGGGCGGCGAGCGGCGCATCTACGCGACCCTCAAGTTCGTGCTCTACACCGCCTTCGGCAGCATCCTCATGCTCGCGGCGCTGATCTACCTGGTGGTGTCGATCCACCAGACCACCGGGATCACGAGCTTCGCCTTCGCCGACCTCTACCGCGCGAAGCTCCCGGTGGACACGCAGCTCATCCTGCTCGCGGCTTTCGGGCTGTCCTTCGCGATCAAGGTGCCGATGGTGCCGCTGCACACGTGGCTTCCCGACGCGCACGTGGAAGCGCCGACCGCGGGTTCGGTGATCCTGGCGGGCGTGCTGCTCAAGATGGGCACGTACGGCTTCATGAAGATCGGCTTCCCGCTCTTCCCGCAGGCGACCCAGGTGCTGGCCCCGGCGATCGCGACGATCGCGGTCGTGAGCATCGTCTACGGCGCGTGCCTGGCACTCGTCCAGACCGACATCAAGAAGATCATCGCGTACTCGTCGATCAGCCACCTCGGCTACGTGATGCTGGGCCTGGTCAGCTTCAACTACCTCGGCATCCAGGGCGCGGTGATGCAGATGGTGAGCCACGGCCTCATCGCCGGCGGGCTCTTCCTCATGGTCGGGATGGTGTACGAGCGCTGCCACACGCGCGACCTCGCGGCCTACGGCGGGTTGGCCAAGATCCTGCCGCTCTACGCGCTCTTCTTCGTCGTTCTGGCGCTCGCCTCCGTGGGGCTCCCGACCACGAGCGGGTTCACCGGCGAGTTCCTCGCGCTTTTGGGCTACTTCGTCTACGCGTGGCCGCAGTACGGCGCGGGCAACGCCTTCCCCCTCTGGCTCGCCGTGATCGCGGTCTCGGGCGTGGTGCTGGGCGCGCTCTACATGCTGTGGCTCGCCCAGCGCCTGCTCTTCGGCGCGGTGAAGGCGCCGCACCAGCCGTTCGGGGACCTGAACCTGCGCGAGCGCTCGATCCTGGTGGCGCTCGTCGCCGCCATCTTCTGGCTGGGTCTCTTCCCGGCCGAGCCCCTGGGCAAGACCGAGCTCGCCGCACGGCACTACCAGCAGCTCGTGACCGCCCCGGACACGTCCCCGGTCGCGCTGAAAGGAACGCCATGAGCTGGCCCGTCGTCCTGGTCGGCATGCTGCCCGAGCACCTGCTCCTGGCGGGCATCGTGCTGCTGCTCATCCGCGAGGTGAGCGCCGGCGCCTCGCGTGCCGCCCTCTGCATCTCGCTCGCGGCGGTATACGCCGCCACTGCCGCCGCCCTGGGCCTCGGGCTCGAGGGCTATACCGCCGCGCCCTTCCCCGGCCAGGTTTCGGTGGATCCGCAGGCCTTCGCGGCCAAGGCGATCATCCTGGGCCTCGCGATCCCGGTGCTGCTCATCTCGCGCGACGACTTCGCCGGCCGGCAGTTCCACATCCTGGTGCTGTCGGCGCTCTACGGCGCCTGCCTCATGGTGTCGGCCGACACCTTCCTCACGCTCTTCATCGGCATCGAGCTGCTGTCGCTGCCCGTATACGTGCTCGTGCTGCTGGCCTTCCGCCGGCCCGAGAGCGCCGAGGCCGCGCTCAAGTACCTCGTGCTCGGAGGAGCCGCGAGCGCCACGCTGCTGATGGGAGCCTCGCTCCTCTACGGCGCGACCGGCACGCTCGCGCTCTCCGCGTTCGCGCAGGCGTTGTCGTCGCCCAATGCCATGGCGGCGACCGGCGCGCTGCTGGTCCTGGTCGCTTTCTTCCTCAAGGCCGCCGTCGCGCCGTTCCATGC
>CAMPHL010000341.1 GCA_946885905.1 uncultured Pseudomonadota bacterium
GTCGTCTACCAGGAGATCATCGAGCCGCTCGCCAACAAGATGAGGCTGCGCAAGAGCCACGTCGAGCGCTTCCTCGAGGGAAAGTCCGGGATCTGGGAGCGCCTCACCACGGACAAGACGAGCCTTTCCATCTTCACCGCCGACGAGACCTTCCGGTTCCTGCGCGACGGATCGACGGCGGTCATCCGGGGCTGGGGCGCCGTGCACCTGCTGAGGAACGTCCCGCACGTGGTGCGGGTGCGGATCTGCGCTCCGCTCGAGATGCGCGTCGCGCGCATGATGCAGCGCCTGGCCACCGACAACCGCGCGGCGGTCGAGAGCGAGATCGCGCTTTCCGAGGAAGCGCACGGTGCCATCACCCGGCGCCACTTCGGCTTGAACTGGCGCGACGCGGAGCATTACGACCTCGTCCTCTCGACCGAGCGCCTGTCGGTGGAGGAGTGCGTCGACGAGGTCGAGCGCGTGATGCAGTTCCCCTGCTTCCAGGAAACGCCCGAGTCCATCCGCCTGGTCGAGGACCTGGCCCTCGAGTGGTCGGTGCGCTCGGCCTTGCGCAGGGATGCGCGCACGGCCGACACGCAGATCACGGTGAAGGGCGACGGCGGCGTCGTGCGCCTGCAGGGCGTGGTGGACAGCCAGCAGCAAAGCGAGGCGGTAGCCGAGGTGGCGCGCGCGGTCGAGGAAGCGAAGTCCGTCGACAACCAGCTGCAGGCCCAGGGCTCGGGCTCGCGCTACCGGCGCGAGGCTTGATGGGAAAAAGGATCGTCCTGTCCCTCGATGATGCGATCGTCACGGAGGTCGAGCTCGACAAGCCCGTCACGGTGATCGGGCGCCATCCGGCCTGCGACATGGTCGTGGACCATCCGGCGATCTCGGGGCGGCACATGCTCTTCCGCATGGAAGGGCGAACCGTGTACCTCGAGGACCTCGCGAGCACCAACGGCACCAAGGTGAACGGAATCCCCGCGACCACGCAGGTCGTGCACCACCTGGACCTGATCGAGATCGGCCGGCACAAGGTGCACTTCTTCGACGAGGAGATGCTGGCCGGCCGCGTCGGTGGCATCGAGACCACCGTCCAGACCGACTACGAGCGCACGCAGCTGGCCGGGGCCGCGCAGGGCGGCCAGGCCGTGCGCGAGGAAGTCGGCCTTTCGAGCACCATGGCGATCCCGCTCGGCGCGACGATCAAGCTGGGCCCCGCCCAGATGAGCGTGCGCACCGAGGAGCCCGAGGCGGGCACGCTCGCCCTGCGGGTGCTGGGCGGAGGCACGCCGGGCGACGTGGTCGCGCTCAACCGGCCCAACACGATGATCGGTACGGCCGGCGGCGACACCGCGCTTGTGGTCCGGCGCGGCCGGTCGTTCTTCATCGCGCGGCTGTCGGGCAACCGTCCGCCGCGCCTCAATCGCGAGGAGCTCGCTCCCGGCACCCATCCGATCGCGCCGCAGGACACGATCGATGTGGGAGGATGGAGCTTCGAGGTCATAGAAGCCTCAAGGTAGGGAGAGAAGACGAAATGGTTGAACTGCAAGCGGGCGCGCGCGACGCGGCGGAAGCCGCCGACCTCCTGGTCACGGTGGCCGCCTCCCTGAACGAGCGCCTGGCGGTCACGACCGGCGAGCTCGCGCGTAGCCAGGCGGTGCTGCGTGAGGCCTCCGGGGAGCTCATGACGGCCTTTCGCGGGGCCGCCGACCGCATCGTGGCCGCGCAGAAATCGATGCCTCCCGGGACGGTCGAGCGCCGCTCGGAGTATGGCGTGGTGCTCGACCACCTCTACCGCGCGGTCGAGCACCTGCAATCCCACGACCTCGTGAACCAGTTGATCGACGCGCAGAAGCTGCGTGTGGAGAAAATGCGCGACAAGCTCGAGGAGGCGCTGGCGCTCGCCAGCGCGCCGGTGGCCGATCCGCAGCGCACCGACCAGTGGATCGAGCGCTCGCGCGCGATGCTCGACTGCATCGTCGCCGGCATCCGCCAGATCGACGAGGATGCCCGCACGCCGGTGCACCAGGACAGGAAGCAGGCCGGCAGCGTCGACCTTTTCTGAATCGGAAAACCATGACAATGAAAACCATCCTTGCCGTCGACGACTCCGCAACAATGCGGGAGATGGTCGCTTTCGTGCTCGAGTCCGCGGGATATCGCGTGATCGAGGCCGAGGACGGGGCCCAGGGCCTCGACCGAGCCACCGCCACCAGCGTGGACCTCGTGATAACCGACCAGAACATGCCCAACATGGACGGGCTCACGCTCGTGAGGAGCCTGAGGGAGCTGCGCGACTACAAGAGCGTGCCGATCCTGCTGCTCACCACCGAGTCCTCCGACGCCATGAAGGCACAGGGGCGCGCCGCGGGCGCAACCGGCTGGCTGGTGAAGCCCTTCGACCCCGCCACGCTGCTCGAAGTGGTGCAAAAGGTGTTGCGCTAGTGGCGATAGACCTCTCCCGCTTCATCGCCACCTTCTTCGACGAGGCGCAGGAGCACCTCGAGTCGATCGAGGAGCGCGCGATGACGCTCGGGCAGGGCGAGGCCGACGCGGAGACGCTGAACGCGATCTTCCGCGCGGCGCACTCGATCAAGGGCGGCAGCGGCACCTTCGGCTTCACGCAGCTCACCGAAGCCACGCACGAGATGGAGACGCTCTTCGACGCCCTGCGCAAGGGCGAGGGCGTCGCGGACGCCTCGACGGTGCGCCTGTTGCTGGACTCGTGCGACGCCTTCAAGGCGCACCTCGCGCGCCTCAAGGCCGGCGAGAAGGGGCAGGACAAGGCGATGGACGCGCTGCGGGCCACGATCGTGGCCTACCGCGCGGGCCGTGCGGCGCCGGGCGGCGCCCAAGCTCCGAAAGGCAAGGCAAGGAAGTCGAAGGAAGCTCCCACCGAGGAGGCCTTCTTCACCGACGAACCCGCGCCCGCGCCCGCCGCGCCCGGGGCCGCCAAGGCAGGCTCGGCGTACGGATTCTTCGAGGAGCCCGGCGCTGCGCCGCCGCACCCCTTGCGCCGGGCGAGCGACAAGGTCGAGGAGAAGTACGGCTTGTTCGAGCCTGCGGGCGAGCAGCCCAACCGGCGCAAGGGCGACGCCTCCTCGATCCGCGTGGGGGTGGAGAAGATCGACCGCATCGTGAACCTGGTGGGCGAGCTCGTGATCGCGCAGGCGATGATGCAGCAGGCCGTGGGCAAGCTCGCCAAGGAGCAGGACGAGCACCTCTCGCACAGCCTCGCCACGATGGACCGCAGCACGCGCGAGCTGCAGCAGGCGGTGATGTCCATCCGCATGATGCCGATGGAGTTCGTGTTCAGCCGCTTCCCGCGCGTGGTCTACGACGTGGCCGGGCGGGTGGGCAAGAAGGTGAACCTACGCACGCACGGGCAGGAGACGGAGCTCGACAAGGAGCTGATCGAGCTGCTGATCGACCCGCTCACCCACGTGGTGCGCAACGCGATCGACCACGGCATCGAGGCGCCGCAGGAGCGCACCCGCGCGGGCAAGGCCGAGACCGGGACGCTCACGATGCGGGCCACGCATCGCGGCGGCAGCGTGATCATCGAAGTCACCGACGATGGCCGCGGGCTCGACCGCGAGCGCATCCTCGCCAAGGCGCGCGAGCTCGGCATGCCGGCCGACGATTCCTGGAGCGACGTGCAGGTGTGGGACCTCGTCTTCGAGGCGGGCTTCTCGAC
>CAMPHL010000342.1 GCA_946885905.1 uncultured Pseudomonadota bacterium
CTCTGCGGCCCTCGGCGCTTCTCCGCGAGCTCTTGCGCTTCAGGTTCCAACGACCGACGCGAAGCGAAAAAACCAAAAGAAAAAGGGCGGCCGAAGCCGCCCTTCAAGCCACCTCTGGAATCAGCCTGTGGTCACTCCCTCTCGCCGGTCAGGGCAAGCAGGAGGTGCAGGAGGTTGGCGAAGATGTTGAACAGGCTCATGTACACGGCGGTCGTGGCCATCACGTAGTTGGTCTCGCCGCCGCGCATGACGCGCTGCAGGTCGTAGAGCAGGAAGAGCGAGAACACCACGATCACGAGCGTCGAGATCGCGAGCGCCAGCGCCGGGATCTGCAGGAACATGTTGGCGACCATGGCCAGCAGCAGCGCGATCATGCCCACGAACAGGAACTTGTACATGAAGCCGAAATCGCGCTTGGCGGTCGCGGCGACCATGGCCATCGCCGTGAAGATCACGCCGGTGCCGACCGCGGCGTAGCCGACCAGCGCCATGCCGTTCTTCATCTGCAGCGCGACGTTCAGGATCGGCCCAAGCCACCAGCCGAGCAGGCCCGTCATCAGCAGCAGCAGCGCGATGCCGAGGCCGCTGTTGCGGTTGGCTGCGATCCCGAACTGCAGGCCGATCACGCCGGCGAGCATGACCACGGTGGTCAAGATCGGGTGGGCCATCACGATGCTGGCCGTCGACATGCCGATCAGCGCACCAACCACGGTCGGAACCATGGTGAGCGCGAGCAGGAGGTAGGTGTTGCGCAGGACCCGGTTCTGGGCCAGCGACGTCGTTGACGCCGTTCGACCCGGCGCCATCATCGGGTTTTGGGGTTGCATGCTTTCTCCTTGTGTTCGAAAGGGCAGGTCTGGATCGACCCACAGTTAGAGTATGGGAGGTGACGGCCGGTTTCAAGCCCCCTGAACGGAAACTGAACGACCAATAAAATCAGGGGCTTATAGGCTATTTTCGAGCGCGTGAGAGAATTTCGACGGTGAAGCGGCGTTCCGGAGGGTTGGCCGAGCGGTTTAAGGCACCGGACTTGACGCGCGCCCGCGCCTCTGGCGCGCGGGGGCGCACTAACCTTCAGGTTATGTGCGCACCAAATCCGGCAATGGAAACAAGTGGAGGGTTGGCCGAGCGGTTTAAGGCACCGGACTTGAAATCCGGCAACGGGGCAACCCGTTCGTGAGTTCGAATCTCACACCCTCCGCCACTTACTCCTGCGGAGGCCCAGGCAGGGCGGCAAGGCTTCGTCGAGCGGAGGTGGACGGGCTAGCTGCGCAGATGACCTTGCCTTCGCAAGCTAGGGTCGAACCCGCTTAGCAAGCCCGCCCGAACGGGTAACGCCGAGCGGCCGCGTGAGGTTGACGTCCATGCCCATGAGACCTTGAAGACGGCCATGCGTGATCCCCAGGAAGAGATCAAGAGGCAGCTCGACGCCGTCGTGGGCGAAAGCTACGAGCCGCCGCGTCGCTGGGCATCGACGGTGGCCAAGTGGCTGGTCGCCGCGATCCTCGCGATCGCCGCCGCCGCGGCGCTCGTTGGAATCCTCGACGCGCACGTGATGAAGGCCCAGAAGGACGCGGCGAAGAAGCGCCCGGTGCCCATATATATAGTTCCGTCGAAGTAGGGTGGCCCTGGGGGCGGAACCGATGGTAAGTTAACGCGGTTTGCATCCGGAAGGTCGCATCATGAAACGAGCGCTGCTCGTCCTCGCGCTGGCCGCGGCGTTGCCGTGCGCCGCGCAGGACCCGAAGACATGGCTCGACGCGCACAACTTGGACGCGCTGGAGCAGAAGTCGGTGGAGGACCTCGAGGTCGTCGTGGCCCGCAACAAGGGCGCGAAGAACCCGAAGGACGGCGAGGACCGCGTGGTCGTCTTCGGGCCGAAGGGCAAGGTGCTCTGGCAGTCGAACCCGAAGGAGACGGATCCCGGCTCCAAGTGGACGCTGCACTCCGTGGGCAGGGACCTGAACGGCGACGGCAAGCCAGACATGCATCTGTCGAGCCACAGCGGCGGCCCGCAATGTTGCACGACGCACCACGTGCTCGCGCTCAAGCCCCAGGTGAAGCGCCTGGCCGCCTATTCGGCCGGCAGTGTGGGCGGCGGCGAGTTCATCGACGCGCCCGGCCGCAAGTCCCCGGTGATGATTTCGGCCGACGACTCGTCCGCGAACGCGTTCGCGCCCTATGCCAACTCGTACTTCCCGGTGATGATCCTCGAGGTGGGCAACAAGGGGCGCCTGCAGTTCGCGCGCGACATGATGCAGTCCAGGCTCCCCGGCCAGCCTCCGCCCGTATGCGCCACCCCCATCGCCATGGGCAATCCGTGGCTGAAGGAACGCTGCGGCGAGTACACGGGGCCGCGCCGCACCGAGCGCAGCAAGCAGATCAAGGCGCGCCTGGAGACGATCAAGGCGAGCCGGTCGGCCGACAAGCTCAAGTGGGAGGATTACTTCGAGAACGGGGTGCTCGCGGCGGTTTCGGCCGAGATGAACCGCTTCACCTACACCGGCCACGGCAATGCCGCGTACAGCTGGCTCGAGCGGATCTGGCCGGGCAACGACGCGGTGAAGGTGAAGTTCATCCAGACGCTTCGCCAGACGCAGGCCAAGAGCGCTTTCGCGCCCGACATCCAGGCGCTCGCTTCCGACTATCGCTGATTTTGTTCGGCGCTACGCTTTTGAAGCCCGAAGCGCAGCGTAACGCTCAGGTCGCAATCTCACGTGAAAGCTGCCCGGACCGGAGCACCCGTGAGATGGCGGCCGCCGGCATCGGGCGCGAAAGCAGGAAGCCCTGCGCGCGGTAGCAGCCGAGGCGTTTCAATTCGGTGACCTGCTCCTCGGTCTCCACGCCCTCGGCGATCACGTCCACGCCGAGGCTGCGAGCCATCGCGACGATCGCGGTCACGATGGCGGCGTCGTCCGGGTCGATGGTGAGGTCGCGCACGAACGACTGGTCGATCTTGACCGTATCGATCGGCAGGCGCTTGAGGTAGGCCAGGCCCGAGTAGCCCGTGCCGAAGTCGTCGATCGCGATGCCCACGCCGAGGGCCGCGATCTCGTCGATCGCCTCGCGCGCCTCGCCCGCGCCCTCGACGATCACGCCCTCGGTCACCTCGAGCTCGACGAGCGATGGATCGACGCCCGTTTCCTCGATGAGGCGCCGCAGCCGCTCGGCGAAGTTGGCGCGCGAAAGCTGGTTCGCGGAGACGTTCACCGCCATGCGCAGCGCCCGCCCTTCGCCATGCCACTTGCGCGCCTGCCGCAGCGCCTCGCGCAGCACCCACTCGCCGATCGGAACGATGAGGCCCGATTCCTCGGCAACGGCGATGAACTCCGCGGGCGAGACCAGGCCCTCGGGGCTGTTCCAGCGCAGCAGCGCCTCCACGCCCGTGACCGAGCGGTCGCGCAGGTCATGCAGCGGCTGGTAGTGCAGCTCGAACTCGCGGTTCTCGAGGGCGCGCCGCAAGGCGTTCTCGAGCGTGAGGCGCTGCTGGGCCGCCACGTTCATGTGCTGGGTGAAGAACTGGAAGTTGGCGCGGCCCGAGTCCTTGGCGAAGTACATCGCGGTATCGGCATTGCGCATGAGCGTCTCGGCGTCCGTGCCGTCGGACGGATAGAGGCTGATGCCGATCGAGCCGGCCACGTGCAGGTCGTTGCCGTGCAGGTGGAAGACGTTGCCGAGGAC
>CAMPHL010000343.1 GCA_946885905.1 uncultured Pseudomonadota bacterium
TGCTAACCGAAGCGGCGGCGGCGAAAAAAAAGGGCGCCGACAGGCGCCCTTGGAACTTCGCTCCCGGCGTGGCGTCCGGGGAACGGGGAAGCGGCAACCCTATGCGGTTACCCTTCTTTTGTATTCGTTGGTGCGGGTGTCGATCTCGATCCGGTCGCCGGTCGCGCAGAACGCGGGCACCTGCACTTCCCATCCGGTGGCGAGCTTGGCGGGCTTGAGCACCTTGCCCGACGTGTCGCCGCGCACCGCGGGCTCGGTGTACACGACCTCGCGCACGATCGTGGTCGGCATCTCGAAGGAGATGGCGCGGCCTTCGTAGAAGAGCGCCTCGCCCGACATGCCGTCCTCGATGTAGTTGACCGCGTCGCCGAGGCTCTCCTTCTCGATGTCGATCTGGTTGTACTCGCTGTCCATGAAGACGTACATGGGGTCGGCGAAGTACGAGAACGCCACTTCCTTCTTCTCGAGCATCAGGAGCTCGAATTTCTCGTCGGCCCTGTACACGGTTTCGGTGTTCGAGCCGGTGAGCAGGTTCTTGAGCTTCATCTTCATGGTGGCGGCGTTGCGGCCACCCTTGTTGTACTCGGCCTTGAGCACGACCATCGGGTCCTTGCCGACCATGATCACGTTGCCGCTGCGCAGTTCCTGGGCGATTTTCATTGGGATGTCCTGGTGGTTTGCCTGCCGGTGATGAACGGCGGCTCCGCCGCCCGTTCCAACACCGTTCCCGATGGCTACCCACCGGGGAAAGCCCATCATTTTACAAGCAATTGTCCGCAAAATCAACCAGTTCCGCCGCCAGATCCCTGCGGGCGGCGAGCCGGTCGGACCATGCCCCGGCGTGGGCGCAAAACGCCTCGCGCCGGGCCAGGAACCCGGCCCAGGATTGCGCCAGTCCGGGCCGTGCGCGCTCCTCGCCCGGCCCCTCGGCGCGGCGGTTCCAGGCTTCCCACAGCGCCGTGATTACGCCCGCCTGCGTGCGGTCGAGGCCCTCGGTGTAGCGCGCGAGGAAAGCGGCCATCTTGATCCAATGCGCGCCGTCGTCGGTGGGATAGATGTTCCAGGCGAACGGACGGCCGGCCCATTGCGCGCGCACGAAGGAGTCCTCGCCACGCACGAAATTCACGTCGCAAGCCCAAAGCAACTGGTCGTAGCGGTCCTGGGCGAGGAACGGGATTTCGATGAGCTCGGTCTGGCGCCGGTCGCCGCCGGGCTTGCGGCTGGCGTTCGCCTCCTCGAGCACGGCCCGCATCGGATGCGTGGGCGTGCCGTGGGTCGCGATGAGCCATGTCGCGCCCGGCGAGCGCACGCAGGCCCTCACCAACGCTTCGAACGGGGCGCCCGCGTAAGAAAAGACGCTCACCTTGAGGGCCTTCGGCGGAGGCGCGCGGCCGGCGACGTCCCGCCAGAATGCGTCCTGCGCCCGCGCATCGGCCTGGAAGTCGTCGCGCCGGGCGATGAGGCCGTGCTCGCGAAGCAGTCCCCCGGTGCGCGGCGTGAAGCCCGGAAAGAAGAAGTGCTTCACCAGCGGAAGGCGCGGATTCGGGCTCGGAAGCGCATGGCTGCCTTCGACCCAGTCCTCGTCGCTCAGGTACTCGAGGTTGATCCATCGGGGCTTCGGCTCGCGCCGCGCCATCTCGAGCACGTAGGTCTCGGGCGGGTCGCATCCGAAGGTCTCGACGACGACGTCGGCCACCTCTCCCGCGGGCGAATCGAAACGGCGCACCTCGACGCCCTCGAGGTCGAAGCGGTCGCGAGCCGGATCGATCCCGGGCCGAAGCCTTGCAAGCACGGTGAGGTCGTCGAGCCAGAGCCGCACGCGCTTGCCGTGCTCGCCCGCGACCTGGCGCGCGAGGCGCCACGAGACCGCCACGTCGCCGTAGTTGTCGACGACGCGGCAGAAGATGTCCCAGCGCTCGGCGGCCATCGGCGAATGCTATAACGCCGCCACGCATCCCACCGGCGAGCGGCCCAGGCCGCGCGCTCCGGCCCCCTAAGATCAGGCCCCGAGCGCGAGGTAGAGGTCCACGATCGCGTTGCGCCGGTCGCGCTCGGTATCGATGGTCTCGAGGCGGGTGCCGAGGAGCTGGCGCTCGGCCTCGAGCACGTTGAAGAGGCTCACCGCCCCGTTCTCGTAGCGCAGCCGCGCGAGGTCGCTCGTGCGCGAGAGCGCCAGCTCGCGCCCGACCTGCGCCAGGTGCTGCTCGCGCAGGTTGGCTTGCGCGGCGAGCGCCTCGCGCACCTCGCGGAACGCACTGGCGATCGCCTTCTGGTAGAGCTCGACGGCTTCACGCGCCTGCGCTTCCTGCGAAGCGACCGCGCCGCGGATCTGACCGCCGTAGAACAACGGCTGCAGCAGCCCGCCCGCGAAGCTCCAGGTACGCGCCGGCCCCGAGAAGATGTCGCCGAGCGACGTGCTCTCCCCGCCGTAGAAGCCGGTGAGCGTGATCGACGGGAAGTACGCGGCGCGGGCCACGCCGATGCGCGCGTTGGCCGCGTGCAGGCGCTCCTCGGCTTCGCGCAGGTCCGGGCGGCGAAGCAGCAGCTCGGAAGGAAGGCCCGCCGGCACCTCGACGGCGTCCGGCAACGCGGGATCCCCGCGTGCGACAACCTGTTCGAAGATCTGCCGGGGGCTGCGGCCGAGCAGCACGGCAAGCGCGCCTTCCTGCGCGATGCGTTGCTGTCGCACGCGCGGCACCAATGCTTCCGCGCCCTTCAGGTCGGATTCGACCTGGCGGTACTCCAGCTCCGAGACGAGCCCGGCGTCCAGGCGCAGCTTCTGCAGCTCGAGCGCCTTCACATAGCCCAGCCGCGTACGCTCCACCGTCTCGAGGCGGCGGTCGAGCGCCCGCAGGCTGAAGTAGCCGCGAACGACATCGCCGACGAGCGAGCGGCGGATCGCCTGCGCGCCCGCCTCGCTCGCGGCGAGATCCGCGCGTGCCGCCTCGGTGCCACGCCGGAACTTGCCCCAGAAATCGAGCTCCCAGGACGCCGTCAACACCAGGCGATGGGAGTCGACCTCGATGAACTCGGGCGGCAGCGGGAAGGAGCCCTGCTCGGACGAGCGGGTACGGGAGGCGTCGTAGCGTACGCCCGCGTCAGGCGTGAGGCTCGCGCGGGCGATCATCGCCCGCGCGCGCGCCTGCTCCACGCGCTGCGCGGCCGCTCCGAGGTCCCGATTGGCGGCGAGCGCCTCGTCCACGAGCTTGTCGAGCACCGGGTCTCTGAACAAGGCCCACCAGTTCTCGGCGGCCCTGGCCGCCGCCTGCGGCCCCACGAAATCCTTCGGCAGGTCGACCGGTGGGCGCTCGTAGTCGGGCCCGATGGCGCAGCCCGACAGCAGCAGCGCCGCGGCGAGGAGCCGAGGGCTAATCATCGGCGCCCTCCAGCCGGGGCGTGTGGTGCGTGGTGTGCGGATGCGCGGGCCGCGCATGCATCTCGCGCGCATGCGCCGCCTCCTGCTTGATCTGCGCGGTAGAGCGCGGCTCTCCCAGCTTGCGCCCCATGATCAGCTTGAAGAAGAACGGCACGAAGAATATCGCGAGGAAAGTCGCCGCGAGCATGCCGCCCATGACGCCCGTGCCCACGGACTGGCGTGCGCCCGCGCCGGCGCCGCTCGTGAACGCAAGCGGGGCGACACCCAGGAGGAAGGCGAGCGAGGTCATGAGG
>CAMPHL010000344.1 GCA_946885905.1 uncultured Pseudomonadota bacterium
GGCCTCGACCACGCCTCCGAAGGCACCTTCGCGGTCTTCGACCTGGGCGGCGGCACCTTCGACATCTCGATCCTGAAGCTCTCGCGCGGAGTCTTCGAGGTCCTTTCCACCAACGGCGACTCGGCGCTCGGGGGCGACGACTTCGACCAGGCGATCGCGACCCACTGGCGGGTCGGCCACAGGCTCGCCGACGCGAGCCGCGGCGATACCCGGCGCCTGCTGGCTGCGGCGCGCGAGGTGAAGGAGCGGCTCTCCATCCAGGACGCCGCGGACATCCACGTCACGCTCTCGTACGGCCAGAAGCTGCACCTGCGGCTCACCCGGGCGGAGTTCGAGCAGCTCACGGCAGGGCTGGTGCAGAAGACCCTCGGGCCCACGCGCAAGGCGCTGCGCGACGCGAAGCTCGAGCCCCCGGACATCGACGGCGTCGTCCTCGTGGGCGGCGCCACGCGCATGCCGCATTTGCAGGCCGCGGTCGAGAAGTTCTTCCGCACTCCCCCGCTGAAGGACCTCGATCCCGACCAGGTCGTGGCCCTCGGCGCCGCCATCCAGGCCGACGTGCTCGCGGGCAACAAGCGCGGCGACGAGTGGCTGCTGCTGGACGTGATCCCGCTCTCGCTGGGCATCGAGACGATGGGCGGCCTGGTCGAGCGCATCGTGCCGCGCAACTCCACGATTCCCGTCGCGCGCGCGCAGGAGTTCACCACTTTCAAGGACGGCCAGTCGGCGATGGCGGTCCACGTCGTGCAGGGCGAGCGCGAGCTGGTGTCCGATTGCCGCTCGCTCGCGCGCTTCGAGCTGCGCGGCATCCCGCCGATGGTCGCGGGCGCCGCGCGCATCCAGGTCACCTTCCAGGTCGACGCCGACGGGCTGCTCTCGGTTTCGGCGCGCGAGAAGGGCACCGGCGTGGAGGCCTCCATCGTGGTGAAACCCTCCTACGGCCTCACCGACGACGAGGTGGCCCGCATGCTGCAGGACGGCTTTTCGCACGCATCGGAGGATCGTGATGCCCGCGCGCTCGCCGAGCAGCGCGTCGAGGCCCGTTCGATCCTCGCCTCGATCGAGGCGGCGCTCGCGAAGGACGCGGACTTGCTCTCGGCGCCCGAGCGCAGGGCGCTGGACGAAGCGCGCGCGAGGCTGGAGGGCGACGCCGCGGACTCGGACCACCGCCGGATCAAGGACTCCATCGCGGCGCTGAACCGCGTCTCCGAGGTGTTCGCGGCCCGCCGGATGGACCGCGCGATCTCGGGCGCGCTGGCCGGACGCAAGATCGACGACCCGGCCCTCGCCCCGGGCAAGGCAACCAGGCCGTGAGCAAGCTCAAGGTCCTGCCGCACGAGACGCTCTGTCCCGACGGCAAGGTGATCGAGGCCACGCCCGGCGTGTCCATCTGCGACACGCTGCTCGACAACGGCATCGAGATCGAGCATGCGTGCGAGAAGAGCTGCGCCTGCACCACCTGCCACGTGATCGTGCGCGAGGGGTTCGACGAGCTCGTTCCCGCCACCGAGAAGGAAGACGACCTGCTCGACAAGGCGTGGGGCCTCGAGCTCACGTCGCGCCTGTCCTGCCAGGCGCGCATCCCCGAGGATGGCGACCTCACGGTCGAGATCCCGAAATACACCCTGAACCAGGTATCGGAGGGCAAGAAATGAAGTGGGTCGACTCCCGCGAGATCGCCATCGCGCTCGCCGACAGGCATCCGGACGTGGATCCCGCGCGCGTCAACTTCGTGGACCTGCGCGACATGGTGCTCGCCCTCGAAGGGTTCGACGACGACCCTGCGCGCTCGGGCGAGAAGATCCTCGAGGCGGTCCAGGCCGCCTGGATGGAGGAAGCCGACTAGGTCCTGCCCCGGCCCGGCGGCGCGATACGCCGCTCGAGCCCGATCGCCACTGGGGAGCCGGCTTGAAGACCCGGCAGGGGATCACGTCAGAACTTGGCGCGCACCCCGATCAGGTACTCGCGCCCGGTGTAGGTGTTCGACACGACGCTGTTGCGCGCGCGGCTGATGAACTGGTCGACGGGCTCGTTGGTGAGGTTCACGCCTTCCAGCACGATCTGGAGATTGGGCGTGATGGTGTACGAGATCGAGGCGTCCACGTTCGTCGACTCGTTCGTGCCTTCCACGTTGTTGTTGTTCTGCCCCGGCACGCGCGTCAGGAAAGCGCTCCGGTAGGCGGCGGACACCCGGGCGTGGAAGCGGCCGTCGTCGTAGTAGAGCGTCGCGTTCCACGACTTGGGCGACAGGCCGATCAGGTCGTCGGTCACCGTGCCGGTGGCCGTGGGCGAGATGAGGTAGTCGATGGTCGATTCGACCCGCGTGTAGTTGAGCAGCAGGCCGAAGTGGCGCCCGATGCCCGGCAGGAACGTGAACGGCTGCTGGTAGTTGATCTCCCAGCCCTTGAGCGGCCCGCCCTGGGTGTTGACCGGGGTGGTCACCTGGAAGACCTCGTCGCCGGTGAAGTTGGAGGGCAGGAGCGAGAGCGGCAGGCCGGTCTGGTTGTACGGGGTGCTGGTGCGCAGCTGCTGGATGTAGGTGTCGATGTCCTTGTAGAAGTAGCCGACGCCAAGGAAGGCGCCCTTGCCGAAGTACCACTCGAGGCCGAGATCGAAGGTCTTGGCGCGGAAGGGCTCGAGGAAGGGGTTGCCGACCGTGATCGTGAGGTTGCCGGTGGTGGCGATCGAGCCGCCCGGGGAAAGGTTCGCGGGCACGGGACGGGACATCACCTTCGCGACCGCCGCGCGCAGCAGCAGGTCGGGCGCGACGTCCACGACCAGGTTGGCCGCGGGCAGCCAATCGTCGTACTTGTTGTCCACGGTGACCTGGGTGCCGCCGCCGGTGGCCTGGTAGCCGACCGACTGCGTCTTGGTCTCCACGTAGCGCACGCCGAAATTGCCGCGCATCGGCAGGCCCCACGCGGCGGTGCGGAAATCGGCCATGAGGAAACCGCCGGTGTCCTTCTCCGAGACGGAGAAGTTGTTCCCGCGGGCGTTGCCGTTGGTGATCGAGGAGAGGGTGAAGTCGCCCGGGCCGCCGGCAGGGCCGGAGACGAGGCAGTTGCAATAGATGTTGTAGGCCGAGGCGATCGCGGGCAGGTTGGGCGCGATCCACGTGGAGGGCGTGCCAGAGGGCATGCCGAACCCGCGGCCGATGCCCGAAACCGTGCTCGTGAGGCTCGAAAGCGGGGTGCCCGCCGGGGGAGCGAAGATGGTGTCGTTCTGGTTCACGCGGCGGAATTCGAAGGTCTCGAAGTCGAACTTCTTGTAATCGAGTCCGCCCTTGATGTTCAGGTCCTGCATCGGCTCCCAGTTCAAGTTCAGGTTGAACTGGTCGACCGTGTTGTCGGTGCCCTGCGGGCGGATGCGGATCTCGCTTGAGGTGGTGTTGGGAATCGTCGTGGGCTGCGTGCCGGAAGCGACCTGCGGCACACCGACGATCGTGAGCTGCCCCGGGCCGCCGATCTGGGTCACGTCGAAGGGATAGCTGATGCACGGCAGCCGGTCGCCGCAGCGCAAGTCGATGGAATAGCCGTTCACGTTCAACGCGTCGAACGTGGTGGTCGTTTGCACGGGGTTGCGGAACTCGGACTTCGCCTGGCCGAACTTGGTGAAGAGCTTGAGCGTGGGCGAGATGTCGTGCTC
>CAMPHL010000345.1 GCA_946885905.1 uncultured Pseudomonadota bacterium
TACGGCGCCGAAGTGGTGCTCTACGACCGCTCGCGCGGCGAGAGCCGCGAGGCGGTCGCGGATCGCATCGCGCGCGAGAGCGGGGCGGCGGTGATCCCGCCCTTCGACCACGCCGCGGTGATCGCGGGCCAGGGAACTGCCGCAAAGGAGATGGTGGAAGACGTGGGGCCGCTCGACTACCTCTTCGTCTGCACCGGCGGCGCGGGACTGCTCTCGGGCTGCGCGATCGCGGCCTCGCACCTGTCGCCCGGCATCCGCGTCGTGGGCGTGGAGCCCGCAGCCGGCGACGATGCGGCGCGCTCCTTCAGGACACGCTCGCTCGTGAGCATCGACGTGCCGCAAACGATAGCCGACGGAGCGCGGACCCAATCGCTGGGCGCGCTGACCTTTCCGCTGGTGCTGCGGCACGTGCACGACATCGTGACGGTGACCGACGACGAGCTCGTGCAGGCGATGCGCTTCCTCTGGGAGCGCATGAAGCTCGTGGTCGAGCCCACCGGCGCGCTTGCCACCGCCGCGGTCATGAAGGGATCGATCGACGTCCGCGGCAAACGGGTCGGCATCCTCCTCTCGGGCGGCAACGTCGACCTCAAGGCGATCGCAGCGCTCTTCGCTTGAGCGCCTGGCCTGTCCTGGGCGACCGGATCCCGCTGCGGGGCAACGGGTTCACGCGCGCCTTCGGGCATTTCCTGCTGCGGCTGCTGGGTTGGCGCGTGGAGGGCGAGATACCCAACCTGCCCAAGTTCGTGATCGCCGTAGCCCCGCATACCTCGAACTGGGATTTCGTGGTCGGCCTTGCGGCGATGTTCGCGCTCGACCTGCGGATCGGCTACCTCAGCAAGCACACGCTGTTCCGCTGGCCCTTCGCGGGGCTCATGCGATGGACGGGCGCAATCCCCGTCGACCGGAGCAGCCCACATGGCGTGGTGGCCGAATCGGTCGCCGCTTTCTCGAAGGTGGACCGGCGCATCCTCGCCATCGCGCCCGAAGGGACGCGAAGCCGGGTGCGGCAATTCAAGTCGGGGTTCCTGCAGATCGCGCGCGGGGCGCAAGTGCCGGTGGTGCTCGCTTCCCTGGACTGGGCGGCGAAGGTCGTGCGGTTGGGCCCGGCCTTCGAGCCGGGCGAGGACGTGGAGGCCGACCGCCGCAGGACGGAGGCATTCTTCGCCTCCGTCCGCGGCAAGAAACTACGTGAGCCGGCGTAGGGAAAGGGCCCCTCAGTCGGCGTAGGCGCCGGCTTTCTGGATGATCGGCGCCCACTTGGCGATCTCCGCCTTGAGGTGTGCCTCGAGCGCGGCCGGGGTCTGCTTTTCGGCCGGGAAGGTGACCGCGCCCAGCTCGCCGTAGCGCTTCTGGACCTCCGGATCCTTGAGTGCGGCCTGGAGCGAAGAGACCAGCTTGTCGATCACGGGCTTGGGGGTGCCCTTGGGCGCATAAAGGCCGTGCCAGATCGCGACCTCGCCGCCCTTGATGCCTTGCTCCGCGAGCGTCGGAACCTCGGGCAGCGACGAGATGCGCTTGGCCGAGGTGATGCCGTAGACCTTCACCTTGCCGCCCTTGATCTGGCCGGTGGTGCTCGTGGTCTGGTCGCACATGATGTCCACCTGCCCGCCCAGCAGGTCGTTCATCGCCGGGCCCGTGCCCTTGTAGGGGACCGTGAGCACGTCCACGCCGACGGCCTGCATGAAGAGCAGCCCGCAAAGGTGGGACGCCGCGCCCACGCCGGCGTTGGCATAGGTCATCTTGTCCTTGTTCGCTTTCATGTAGGCCACCAGCTCCTGCATGTCCTTGGCCGGGAAGCCGGGCTTGCCGATGATGGTCATCGGCACTTCGTTCACCAGGCCGATGTACTCGAAATCCTTCAGCGGGTCGAAGCGCAGGGCCTTGCGGTACAACGTGGGCGTGGTCGCCATGCCGATGTGGTGGATGAGGATCGTGTAGCCATCGGGCTTCGCCACCTTGACCGTCTCGGCGCCGACCAGCCCCCCGGCCGAGGGCTTGTTCTCGACCACGACCGTCTGGCCCATGGGCTTGGTCATCGCCTGCGCGAGCACGCGCGCCACGGTGTCGGTCGGCCCGCCCGCGGCGTAGGGGACGATCAAGGTGACCGTGCGGGTCGGGTAGTCCTGCGCGGCGACGCCCATCGCGGCGAAAGCGGCGACGGCGATCGCGAGCCTTTTCAACATGGCGAATCTCCTGTGCGTTGTGATTGTTGCGGCGTGATTGGTGCGGCGTGATTGGTGCGGCGTGATTGGTGCGACCGGGCCGCTGGTGCTCGGACAATTATAATCGCGAGGACGTTCCGGACTTGACATTGAGCATCCTCGCCCTGATTTGCGCCCTGCTGCTGCAGCACGCCCGTCCCCCGGGCGGCCGCCAGCCGCTGCTCGCCTTCTATGGCCGCATGTGCCTTTCCGCGGCCAAGCGCCTCAATGCGGGAGACCGCAACTCGGGCATCCTCGCCTGGATCGTTCTGGTGGGCGCTTTGATGATTCCGGTGGCGCTCGCTTCGGCGCTCGCGGCGGCGATCCATCCGGTGGTCCTCTGGCTGCTCGAGGTGGCATTCCTCTATGCGACGCTCAAGTTCTTTTCGACCACCGCGAACCTCGGCGCGATCGAGCGGGCGCTGCGCGATGGGGACATCTCGGGGGCGGCGAGCCGGCTCGGACTCTGGCGGGCGGAGCCGCTCGAGAGCGACGATCCGGTCGCGATCGCGCGACAGGCGGCCGAACACGGCTTGCGCGAAGGCCACCAGGGCACGTTCGCGCCGCTCTTCTGGTATCTCGTGCTGCCGGGCCCGCTGGGCCTCGTGCTCTACCCGCTCGCGTTGCGGGCCGCGCGCAGCTGGGAGCACCTGGTCGAGGGAGAAGAGCGCGACTTCGGATGGTTCGCCGCGCGCGCCTTCCACGTGGTCGACTGGATCCCCCAGCGCGTGAGCGCCTTCATCTTCGCGGTGGCCGGCAATTTCGAGGATGCGCTCTATTGCTGGCGTTCCCAGGCCGCCTCTTGGTCGCGCCCCGAGGAAGGCATCGTCGTCGCGAGCGGGGCGGGCGCGCTCGGCGTTCGCCTGGGCGAGGTCGGGTCGGGCGAGGCGCCGCGCGAGGATGCCCTGGCGAGCCTCGAAGGGATGCTCTGGCGCGTGGTCGTCGTCTGGCTCATCGTTTTCCTGCTCGCCGCCGCTCTGCAGGCCGGTTGACCTTTCGGTTACACTCGGCCGCACCGAGCGGGGCCCCGCTTCGAGCAAGGAATTCCCAGGGAGGATTCACCCAATGTCCATGATCAACCGCGTTCGTACCGCGGTCGCCGCAGTCGCATTCGCAACGGCGTTGCCCGCCGTCGCCATCGATTCCGTGAAGATGCTGATCCCGGCGAACCCCGGCGGCGGCTGGGATACCACGGGCCGCGAGCTCGGCAAGGCCATGCAGGCCTCCGGCGCGGTCAAGTCGGTCCAGTACGACAACAAGGGCGGCGCGGCCGGCGCCATCGGCATCGCCCAGTTCGTGAATTCGGCCAAGGGCGATCCCAACGCCATGATGATGGGCGGCATGGTCATGGTGGGCGGCCTGATCCAGAACAAGTCGCCGGTCACCATCGAGCAGGTGACGCCGCTGGCGCGCCTCACCTCCGAGTT
>CAMPHL010000346.1 GCA_946885905.1 uncultured Pseudomonadota bacterium
TGTTCACGTTCGGCGCGCTGACGCTCGCCGAAGTGCTCGCGGGCGTGCGGCTGCACGCGGTCCAGTACCTGCTCGTGGGCTCGGCGCTCGCGGTGTTCTTCCTGCTGCTGCTCGCGCTCTCCGAGCACATCGCGTTCACCCACTCCTATGTCGCGGCGGCCTCGGCTTGCGTCGCGCTGCTCACGTTCTACCTGCGCCATCCGCTCGGAAGCCGGCGACGCGCGGCGGCATTCCTGGGCCTGTTCTCGGCCATGTACGCAGCGCTCTACGTGCTGCTGCGATCCGAAGACCACGCCCTGCTAATGGGCTCGTTGCTGGTGTTTTCGCTCCTCGCGGTGGCGATGGTGGCCACGCGGCGGGTCGACTGGTCCGCGCTGTCGGTCCGGCTGGCGAGCCAATGAATGCGGCGCTGACGCGGCCCCGGCCGAGAACTGCGTGCCATGACCCCGCTCTAACGGAGCATGCGATTCTCCCTTTCCACCGTTCTCGGAACCGCCGTCATGGGCCTCGCTTTCGCGAGCTGCACCCCGCTCATGGGCGCCCCCGAGCCCGCCGACGGGCCGCGCGCCATCCCGACGAAGGCCGGGGCGATCTACATGGACGACGGTGGCGACGGCGGCATTCCCGTGATCCTGCTGCACTCCTTCGGGGGCGACTCCAGCCATTGGGCCTCGACCCTCGACCACCTTCGCCACCATCGCCGCGCGCTCGCCATCGACATGCGCGGGCACGGCAAATCGGCGCGGCCGCGCGACATGGATTATTCGATCGGCGCGTTCGTGGGCGACCTCGAGATGGTGGTGAAGGAGCTCAAGCTCCAGCGCTTCGTGCTGGTGGGACACAGCCTCGGGGCTTCGGTCGCGATCGCCTACGCGGCCAGGCATCCGCGTCAAGTAGCCGGACTGGTGCTCGTGGGAGCGACCGGACGCATGCCGCCCGAGCGCGCGCAGAAAGTCATGGCGTCGCTCGACACCAACTACAACCAGACGATGACGCAGTTCATGGACAGGCTGCTCGCCGACGCGCAGCCGCACGTCCGGACCGAGGTGCTCAACCAGATGGCGAAGATGCCGCGCGAGGATGCGATCGCCATCATGGCGGCCCTGTCGAAAAACGATCCGCTGCCCGCCTTCGACCGCTACAAGGGCCCCAAGCTGATCATGTTCGTGGCGCACCCGGACGCGGGCAACGGCCTGCAGCTCCTGCGCAAGGACGTGAAGCAGGTGAGCTTCGAGGGCACGAGCCACTGGCCGCACATGGACAAGCCCAAGGAGTTCAACGAGGCGCTGGAGGAGTTCCTGCAGGAGATCCGCGAGTAAGCGCGCCTGCCAGTGCTACCAGCGCGGCCGCAGCCGCTTCCCTTTCGAGTTTTCGCCAGGGTGGGCCTGCGGCCCTTCCCAATCCCGCCAGTTTGGCCTCGAGCTGCGCAGGCTTGAGCTCGAGGCTCTTCGCCGCGGATTCGAACGCCGACTTGTCCGGCAGCGTGACCGGCCCCAGCTTGCAGGCGCGGGCGCCCTCCACCAGGACGTCGCGAAACATCTCGCCTTCCGCCATGTGCATGCGGACGTGGACGGCGATGATCTCCTCGGTGGTCCATTGCGGCAAGCCGTTGCCGACGAGGACGCCGCAACCTGCCACCTCGTGACCCGCGGACTTGCATCGGCGAACGGCGTCGCGCAACGCCTGCTCGGCCATGCCGCGCGCCGTCGCGATGTCGCGATCGAGGCTGGCCTGGCGCCTGGATCGGGGGAGCTCCGCGGCGACGTGGTACGGCGCGAAGCCACCCGGCGGCAGGAGCGGGATCTCGCCCTTCTCGATGAAAATCGGTGCCGCCGGTTCGCCGCCAACCACCACCATCACGGCGCGACCCGTGCGCGGCTTGAATCCGATGGCCACTCGCATGGAATGCCTCCCTGCGAGGATTCTAGCGAGGCGCCGTGGACCTGCGGGCCGGTTGCGGTGAGGGCCCGCCTGCGATTGGCGGCTGCTAGCCCTTGATGCAGAGGATCTGCTTGAGGGTGGCTACCGTTTCCACCAGGTCGGCCTGGGCAGCCATCACCTCGTCGATGGACTTGTAGGCGCCCGGGATCTCGTCGATCACGGCGCTGTCCTTGCGGCACTCGACGCCCGTGGTCTGCGCCACGAGGTCGTCGCGCGTGAAGCGGCGCTTTGCCTCGCCACGGCTCATGCGGCGGCCCGCGCCGTGCGAGCACGAGCAGTACGAAGCCGCATTGCCCTTGCCCCGCACCAGCTTGCTCGCGGCGCCCATCGAAGCCGGGATGAGGCCCATTTCTCCTTCGCGAGCCGAGACCGCGCCCTTGCGCGTCACCCACACGCGCTCGTTGTTCCATTCCTCGAGGCGCGCGTAATTGTGATGGCAGTTCACGATCTCGCCCTCGAGCCCCACGGGGCGGTTCAATGCGCGCTCGATCGCCCTGTGGACGAGGTGCAGCATCAGGTCGCGATTGAGGGCCGCGTAGTCCTGGCACCATGCGAGGCCTTCGACGTAGGCATCGAATTGCGGCGTGCCCTCGTCGAGCCAGGCCAGGTCGCGGTCCGGCAGCTGGCGCTCCTTCCGCATGGCGATCTCCTTCGCCATGTCCATCGCGGTTTCGCCCACGGTCTTGCCGACGTTGCGGGAGCCGGAGTGCAGCATGATCCACAACGCCTGGTCCTCGTCCAGGGCGAGCTCGATGAAGTGATTCCCGCCGCCGAGCGAGCCGAGCTGGCGCCACATGCGCGACTCGTCGAACTTGCCGACCCGGTCCAGGATCGCGAGGCCTTCATACCGACTCGCGAGCCTGTCGAGGCGGCCGTGGAGCGCCAGTGCCTCGCTCGAGCCTTTCGGGTCGAGCGGGTCCTGGTGGAAGTCGAACCCTACTGGAACGTCGCGCTCGATCTGCGCGCGCAGCTTGCCGAGGTTGTCCGGCAGGTCGCTCGCCGTGAGATCGGTCTTGGCAGCAAGGACCCCGCAGCCGATGTCCATCCCGACGGCGGCGGGCACGATCGCGGCGCGAGTCGCAATGACGGTGCCGACCGTCGCGCCCTTGCCCAGGTGGACATCCGGCATCACGGCCACGTGGCCTGCGAGGATGGGGAGCCGCGTCACCTTCCGGATCTGCTCGAGCGCCTGCGGCTCCACCTCCATGTCTCCCGTCCAAAAGCGCGCTCCCGGGAGGATCTCTTCGTAGTGCTGCTTCGACATCACGAATGATTCGACATCACGAATGAATGGGGGGTTGGACCCCATTCATCTTACTGGCGGTCGCTGGTGAGGTTGCTAGCGACATTCGCGGAGCCCGCGATGCGCTGCGCGATTTCCTTCGCGGTTTCGACCTGCGCCTGGCTGCGCGCGATGCCGTTCAACGTCACGCGTCCGCCCACGACCTGCACGTCGATCGTGGCCCCCGCGACGGCGGGATCGGCGCTCAGGGCGGTGACGACTTGCTGGAGCAGCACCTGGTCCTGCTGCGGATTGGCCACCACGCCGCTCGACGAGACGGTGCCGCTGCCGGTGCCGCCGGTGATGGTGGTGGTGATTCCCGGGGTCGTCGTCGTGCTCTGCTGCACGGTCGTGCCGCCGGAGGTGACGCTGGAGCTGGAACTGGAGCTGCCGGAATACTGCGCGAG
>CAMPHL010000347.1 GCA_946885905.1 uncultured Pseudomonadota bacterium
GAGCACTTTCTCCATGCCGTCCATCTTGAGCGTGAGCATCCCTTCCTCCAGGGCGTGACCGACATGGCGCAGGTCCGGGCGGTCTGCATCAAGTGACGGTGCGCGAAGCCACAGCGTCGCCTGCCGCGGCCGCGCTCGCGCTCAAGGCGCCGGCCGAGCTCGCGCGCGCGCTCGAGACGCACTTCCTGTCCAAGCTCGAGTACCTGAACGCGATCGGCATCGCGCTATCGCAGGTGCGCGACATCGACAAGTTGCTCGAGACGATCCTCATCGCGGCGAAGAACCTCACGCACGCCGACGGGGGCACGCTCTACCGGCTGGTCGACGGCAAGCTGCAGTTCGAGATCGTGCGCACCGACAGCCTGTCGATCGCGATGGGGGGGACCTCGGGCAATGCCGTGCCGTTCTACCCCATCCCCCTGCAGGGGCCGGACGGCAAGCCCAACTACACGATGATCGCCGCCTACGCGGCGCTCACGCACAAGACCGTGAACGTGGCCGACGCCTACACCGAGGAGGGCTTCGACTTCTCGGGCACGCGCAACTTCGACAAGCGCACCGGCTACCGCTCGACCTCGCTGCTCACGGTGCCGATGAAGAACCACGAGGGCGACATCATCGGCGTGCTGCAGCTGCTGAACGCCACCGACCCCGCCTCGGGCAAGGTCGTGTCCTTCGGCGAGGAGGACCAGCGCCTGGCCGAGTCTCTCGCCTCGCAGGCGGCCATCGCGCTCACCAACCGGCTGCTCATCCAGCAGCTCGAGGTGCTGTTCGAGTCGCTGATCGAGCTCATCAACACCGCGATCGACGAGAAGAGCCCGTACACCGGCGGGCACTGCAAGCGCGTGCCCACGCTTACGATGATGCTCGCTGAGGCGGCGCACAACGCGGCGGCCGGGCCCCTGGCGGATTTCCGCATGTCGGAGAAGGACCGCTACGAGCTCAAGATCGCGGGCCTGCTGCACGACTGCGGCAAGATCACCACGCCCGTGCACGTGGTCGACAAGGCCACCAAGCTGCAGACCATCTTCGACCGCATCGAGCTGGTCTCGGCCCGCTTCGAGATCCTCAAGCGCGAGGCCGAGGTCGAGATGCTGCGGGCGAAGCTCGGTGCCCTCGAGCACGGCGACGAGGAAAGCGGCCGACGCGCCGAGGAAGCCTACGCCGCCAGGGTCCGTGCCTTGAACGATGACCGCGAGTTCCTGCGCCGCACCAACATCGGCAGCGAGCGCATGAAGCCCGAGGACCAGACGCGGGTCTCGCAGATCGCGCGCTACACCATGAAGAACGAGCTCGGCGAGACCGTGAGGTTCCTCTCCAGGGACGAGGAGGACAACCTCAACATCGCCTACGGCACGCTCTCCGCGCCCGAGCGCGAAATCATCAACTACCACATCGTGGCCACGATCAAGATGCTCGAGGCGCTGCCCTGGCCGCGGCACCTGGTGAACGTGCCCGAGTACGCCGGCGGCCACCACGAGCGCATGGACGGCAAGGGCTATCCGAAGGGGCTCACGCGCGAGCAGATGAGCGTCCAGGCTCGCGTGATGGGCATCGCGGACATCTTCGAGGCTCTCACCGCGAAGGACCGGCCGTACAAGCCCGGCAAGACGCTCTCGGAGTCGCTCGCGATCCTGGGCAAGATGAAGCTGGGCGGGCACATCGACCCGGACCTCTTCGACATCTTCGTGCGCGACAAGGTGTACATGCGCTATGCGCTGGAGTTCCTCGACCGCGAGCAGATCGATTCGGTGGACGAATCGATGATCCCGGGCTACACACCCTAGCCGACAAGGGGTTCCTGCGGCCGCAACCGACCGAGCTGGCATCACTCCTGCTTCACCGCTCGGATTTTTCGAACCATCCGGAGTCCTCCCAATGACTTTGCGCTCGTCCGGTCCGCCGGCGGCCGTGTTCTTCGTCCTGTTCACCATCTCGGGCTTCGCCGGGCTGATCTACGAGTCCATCTGGAGCCACTACCTCAAGCTCTTCCTGGGCCATGCCGCCTACGCGCAGACGCTCGTGCTGGCGATATTCATGGGGGGCATGGCCCTGGGCTCGTGGCTGGTCAGCCGCTTCACGCACCGGTTGCGCAACCTGCTGCTCGCCTATGCGGCGGCCGAATTCATGATCGGCGTGATGGCGCTCCTGTTCCATCGCGTGTTCGTGGCCGCCACCGCCTGGTCGTTCGATACCGTGCTGCCCGTGCTCGGCGCGAGCGGGGGCGTCGACCTTTTCAAATGGTCGCTCGCCTCGGCGCTGATCCTCCCGGCCTCGATCCTGCTCGGCACGACCTTTCCCCTGATGAGCGGAGGCATCATCCGCGTCTATCCGGGCTCGAGCGGCCGCGCCCTCTCGATGCTGTACTTCACCAACAGCTTCGGAGCCGCGGCGGGCGTGCTCGCGAGCGGCTTCGTCCTGATCGACCGCGTGGGATTGCCGGGCACGATCCTCACCGCGGGACTGCTCAACGTCGCGCTCGCCCTGGTGGTGTGGGCGCTGTCGAAGCGCCTGCCCGCCCCGACGGCGGCTTCCGAGCCGGCGCGGGCGTGGCCCACGGGGTCGAGCGCGCGGTTCGATCGCGTGATCCTCGTCCTCGCCCTGGCGACGGGTGCGGCCTCGTTCATCTACGAGATCACGTGGATCCGCATGCTTTCGCTCGGGCTGGGCGCCTCGACGCATTCGTTCGAAGTCATGCTCGCGGCTTTCATCCTCGGCATGTCGGCCGGCGCCTTCTGGCTGCGCCACCGCCTCCAGGCGATCGAAAACCACGTCGTGTGGCTCGCGGTGGTGCTCCTCGCCAAGGCGGCCTTCGCGATCGCGGCGATCGCCGTGTACGCCGAAGTCCTCGACTTCGTCGCCTGGATGATGCGGGCCACGGCGCGCACGGACGAGGCCTACGCGCTCGCCACCTTCGCGGGGTGGCTCGCCTCCATGGGCCTCATGTTCCCCACGGCCTTCTGCGCGGGAATGACGTTGCCTTTGGCCACGCATGCCCTGACGACCCGCGGCCACGGCGAAGCGGCGATCGGTCGCGTATACGGCGCGAACACCGCGGGCTGCATCATCGGTGCCGCCTTCGCCACGCACCTCGGCATGGAAAGCCTGGGCGTGAAGGGGCTGACCGGCGCGGGGGCCGCGCTCGATGCCGCGATGGGATGCCTCGTCCTGGCCGCCTCCGGGATCCTGGCGGGCAGGCGTGCTGCGACCGCCACGCTCGCGGCGATCATGCTCGGCGGCGCGATCGCCTTCGGATCGATGCACCTCGACCAGCTGCGCATGGCCTCCGGGGTCTTCCGCTATGGAACCTTCGTGGATGCCCAGCTCGGGAAGATCCCGTTCTATCGCGACGGCAAGACCGCGACCATCGCGGTGGTCGACGTCAAGAGCTCGCGCACCATCCGCACCAACGGCAAGCCGGACGCCGGCGTGGAGCTCGACCCGAAGCAGTCGGTCACGGTCGACGAGCTCACCATGGCGCTGCTGGCGGCCCTCCCGCTCGCCACGCGTCCCGATGCGGCGTTGGTCGCCAACATCGGCTTCGGCTCTGGCATCACCACCCACGGCCTGCTCGGCAGCCCCCGGGTCAAGCGCGTGGACACGATCGAGATCGAGCCCGCGAT
>CAMPHL010000348.1 GCA_946885905.1 uncultured Pseudomonadota bacterium
CAGCTCTCCTACATGGACTTGCAGGAGAAAGAGATCGTCGCGAGCCCGGAGACGCTGCTGGCCGCCCTACGCGGCATGGGCGTGATTGCCGGCGCGGAAGACGTCCCGGACGCCCTCAAACGCTACGACGAGGCACACTGGCGCTGGAACCTGCCCCCGGTGGTCGTCGCGTGGGAGGAAAAGCCTTCGCGCTTCACGATCCGGCTGCCGGAAAAGGCGTTAACCGGCGCCGCCAATCTGCACATCGAGCGCGAGGACGGGGAGGTCACCGACAGGCCCCTGCGTCTAGACAGGGCAAAGGTGCACGATAGTGCGAAGGTGGCGGGGGAACGCTGCGTCGAAGTCGCGGTCTCGTTGCCCGCGCTGCCGTACGGCTACCACCGGCTTTGCATCGAGGCAGGCGGGCGCCAAATGCCGTCCTGGGTGATCTCGGCGCCACGCAAGGCGTACGCACAGCAGCACCCGCCGGCCTGGGGCGTGTTCCTGCCGCTGTACGCGCTGCATTCGAAACGCAGCTGGGGTATCGGCGACTACACGGACCTCAAGCGCCTGATCGAGTGGGCGGGCGCGAGGGGCGCCAGCGTCGTCGCGACTTTACCGCTGCTGCCCGCCTTTCTCGATAAGCCATTCGAGCCCAGCCCCTACCAGCCCGTCAGCCGCCTGTTCTGGAACGAGGTGTTCATCGATCCGGAAGCAACGAGCAACAAGCAGCAGGCTACCAGTGGGGAGCGAGCCCTCGCGGAGCGGGCGCGGGGAATGCTCGGGTCGCCGGAGGTGGACTACGCGGCCGTCATGGGCCTAAAGCGCGAGGCGCTGGAACGGCAGGCGGAGACGCTTGATCCCGAGAGCGCGGCTGCCGCCGAAATGGAGGCGTACCTGGCTTCGCGGCCTGAGGTGCGCGACTACGCGGCGTTCCGGGCCGCCACGGAGCGCCTCGGTCCAGACTGGCGCGCCTGGCCCAAACGCCAACGCGACGGCGGCCTCCGTCCCGACGACTCCGACGCCGCCACCGCCCGCTACTACGAGTCCGCCCAGTGGTGCGCCCACAGCCAGATGTTCGAAGCCCGCGACGCCGCCGACTTACGGGGCATGCGTTCGTACCTGGACCTGCCGGTCGGCGTTCATCCGCAGGGCTACGACGCATGGCGGCACCGAGACGTTTTTGCACAGGGGATGACGGTCGGCGCGCCGCCGGACTTGCTCGCCACCAACGGGCAGAACTGGGGCTTCCAGCCGCTGATTCCCCACGCACTCCGCAAGTCTGGCTACGAATACGTGGTGCGCTACCTGCGCCATTACTTCGCCTCGGCGAAAATGCTGCGCATCGACCATGCGATCGGTCTGCACCGCCTGTACTGGATCCCGGACGGTGCAACGGGTCACGATGGCGTATTCGTGCGCCAGCCAGCCGAGGAGATGTACGCCGTCGTTTGCCTGGAATCGATGCGCAACCAGGCCGTCGTGGTGGCGGAGGATCTAGGGCTCGTGCCGCCGGAGGTGGAGCGGGGCTTGAAGGCGCACGGCATCAGCGGCATGTACGTGCAGATGTTCGAGATGACCGGTCGCACGGCCCAGCCCTTGCGCCGGGCGCGCCCAAATGCCGCCGCAAGCTTCGCCACGCACGACCTGCCACCATTCGCCGCGTACTGGACCGACGAAGACCTCAAGCAGCGCGAAAAGCTGGGCTTGTTGACACCCGAACGCGTGGCCGAGGAACGAAAGGCGCGAGCGAGACATCGGCGGGCCCTGGTGGCACACCTCAAGCAACGCGGCCTCGTGCGCGACGAGTCGGACGTTGGTCAGGTGTTCCGGGGCAGCTCGGCGCTCCTTGCCGAGAGCGAGGCCGAGTATGTGCTGCTCAACCTCGAAGACACCTGGAGTGAAACCAGAGCCCAGAACCTGCCGGGCACCACTTCGGATCAACACCCGAACTGGGTGGCGCGCGCGGCCTACGGACTGGACGACTTCGAATCTGTCGAGGGGCTAACCAAAGCGATTGAGACGGTCAGACTGTACCGGCCGGTCGATAATAAGACAGGCACGCAGCGCGGCTCGCGCATCAAGGAAGGAGTGTGAGCTCGATGATCGATCAGCGATTCTCACTGCTCTCTGACGACGACGTATATCTCTTCAACGAAGGCCGCCACCTGCGATTGTACGACCACCTGGGCGCTCATCGCGTCGAGCGAGACGGGCGAGCGGGGGTCTGCTTCGCGGTCTGGGCGCCGGACGCCCAGACGGTATCGGTCGTCGGCGATTTCAACGGCTGGACTCCCGGGGCCAATCCACTTTCGGCGCGGGGCTCCTCCGGCATCTGGGAGGGCTTCATCGAGAACATGCCGGCGGGCGAGGTCTACAAATACCAGATCGACTCGCGCTACAACGGCTATCGCGTGCAGAAGGCGGACCCGTACGCGTTCTACGCCGAGGAGTCGCCGCGGACGGCATCGCGGGTTTGGGACCTCGACTACCAGTGGCACGATCAGGCATGGATCGCTAATCGCCCCGCGCGGCAGGCACTCGACGCGCCCGTATCGATCTACGAGGTGCACTTCGGCTCGTGGCGCCACGTTACGGAAGCCGGCCCCGACCGGCCGATGACCTATCGGGAGATGGCGAAGCCGCTGGCTGAGTACATCAAGCGCATGGGCTTCACGCATGTGGAGTTCCTGCCGATAATGGAGCACCCCTTCTACGGCTCCTGGGGCTACCAGACGACGGGATACTTCGCCGCGACGAGCCGCTACGGTACGCCGCAAGACCTCATGTTCCTCATCGATTACCTGCACCAGCAGGGCATCGGCGTGATCCTGGACTGGGTTCCATCGCACTTCCCGTCCGACGAGCACGGTCTGGGCTACTTCGACGGCACCCACCTTTACGAGCACGCCTCGCGCGAGCAGGGGTTCCAGCCGGACTGGGGCAGCTTGATCTTCAACTACGGCCGGCCGGAGGTCTGCAGCTTCCTCCTGAGCAGCGCCTGCTTCTGGATGGACCGTTATCACGCCGACGGTCTGCGCGTCGACGCCGTGGCTTCGATGCTCTACCTGGACTACTCGCGCAAGGCGGGGGAGTGGCGCCCGAACAAGTACGGTGGCCGCGAGAACCTGGAAGCGATGGACTTCCTGCGCCAACTCAACCAGGACGTCCACCGCGAGTTCGAGGGCGCTCTCGTGATCGCCGAGGAGTCCACGGCGTGGCCGATGGTCTCGAAGCCCACGTACGTCGGCGGTCTTGGCTTCAGCCTGAAGTGGGATATGGGCTGGATGCACGACACGTTGCAGTACATGTCGCGAGAGCCGATCTATCGCCACTACCACCAGGGCGAGATCACGTTTCGTCAGATCTATGCCTACACGGAGAACTTCGTGTTGCCGTTATCTCACGACGAGGTCGTTCACGGCAAAGGCTCGTTGATCAACAAGATGCCGGGTGACGACTGGCAGAAGTTCGCCAATCTCCGTCTCCTGTACGGCTACATGTTCACGCAGCCCGGCAAGAAGCTCCTGTTCATGGGTGGAGAGATCGGGCAGTGGCGGGAGTGGGATCACGACGGCGAAATCGATTGGAATCTCCTCGAGTATCCGCTCCACGCCGGAATTGCGCAGTGGGTGAGGG
>CAMPHL010000349.1 GCA_946885905.1 uncultured Pseudomonadota bacterium
CTGGGCAACAAGGAAGGCGGCAGCGGACTGGGACTCGCGATCGCCACGGAGATCGCCCTCATCCATGGCGCCACCATCACCCTCGGCCACGACGAGGACGGGGTGGGCAACACCTTCACCGTGAGGTTCCCCGCCTTGTAAGCATGCGTTCAGATTAGCGAGGGTTTCTGTTCATGTCTCCGAGGGTAGCCGTTCAGCTGGACTACCTATCTTTGAAATCAGGAGACCGGCACCAGGAGCCCCCCATGGACCTCGGCAGCATCGGCACGTCATTCTTCTGGGTGACGCTCGCCCAGATCATGATGATCAACATCGTGCTGTCGGGCGACAACGCGGTCGTCATCGCGCTGGCCAGCCGGTCGCTGCCACCGCAGCAACAGCGCAAGGCCATCCTCTTCGGCAGCTTCGGCGCCATCGCGCTGCGCGTGATCCTCACGTTCTTCGCCGTGCTGCTGCTCGGATTGCCCTACCTGAAAATCGTGGGCGCAGGGCTACTGCTCTGGATCGGGGTGCAGATGCTGCTGCCCGAGGACGGCGACGAGGAGATCGATGCCTCCACGCAGCTGTGGGCCGCGATCAAGACCATCATCATCGCCGACTTCGTCATGAGCCTGGACAACGTGCTGGGCGTGGCCGCGGCGGCCAAGGGCAGCCTCCTGCTGCTGATCATCGGCCTGGGCATCAGCATTCCCATCATCATCTACGGCAGCACGCTGGTGCTGAAACTCATGAAGCGCTGGCCGATCATCGTGACGGTCGGCGGCGGCGTGCTGGGATGGGTAGCGGGCGAGATGGCCGTCACCGACTCGGCGATCGAAGGATGGGTGCAGAGCAACGCCCATTGGCTGCATGACTTCGCCCCCGCGATCGGAGCCGCGGCCGTGGTCCTGGCGGGCAAGGCGATCGAGGCGCACATGCGCGCTTCCCCGCGTGGCGCGGTCTCGACCGACGTCGTTCCCGAGCCGCCTGCGGGGCATCGCTGGAGCCAGCCCGTCTGGGCTTCGACGCTCGATGGCGCCCGCGAGACGGAGGGCCATCGCATCGCGGTGCCGTTGAGCTCGCGCGTCCCGGTGCGCGGCCGCTGGCACGCGCTGGTGGAATCGTTCCGGGCGCAACCCGCGCCCGCGAAGCCTGCGCCTGCGCAGGCTTCGGTCGCCACCGAGACCCAGGTCAGCCCGGCGTCCGACTGAGAAGCGCCCGGGCGTCCCGCGCCGGCGCGATCAGCGAAGAGCCCGGGAAAGGAACGGGAGCGACACGTCCATCCTGTAATCGACGTCCGAGTGCGTGTCGTCGAATTCCTCGTAGGTGTGCCGGACGCCCGCCTTCGCGAGCCGCTTGGAGAGGATGCGGCAGCCGTAATGGATGTGGTACTGGTCGCGCGCGCCGCAATCGATGTAGATCCCGCGCAGCGACTTGAGGTTGGCCCGGTACCGCGTCACCAGGTTCACCGGATCGTTCGCGCGCCACCGGGCCCAGCGCTCCGGAATCACTTCCCCCGTCTCGAGGTTGAACGGCAACCGGAACCCGTTGGGCGCCCGCGGATCGGGATCGTAGGTCGCGGCCATGCAAAGGTTCATGATGCAGTGGCCCTCGGCCATGCCGAGCTTGGGCTTGCGCCAGGCCTCGTCGAGGAAGCGGCGCACGCGGCCGTCGTCCAATCCCTTCGCCACGCCCTTTTCCATCCGTAGCGGCTCGTATCGCCCCGGCAGCTTCGGCGCGCGCGCGCGATATTTCGCCAGCTCGTTCAGCGTGTTCGGCCAGTCGTGCCAGTAGACGAAGTCGAAGTAGGCGTCGCCCGAATGATCGGCGACCGCGCCCCACGTGCCCGGATAGCGCATGCCGTGGATGATCGCGCCGTAGCCGCCCGAAGACTTGCCGAAGCAGCCGCGATGCTCGCGCGAGGCGAGCGTGCGGAAGTTGCGGTCGACGAAGGGCACGATCTCCTTCGTGAGGTAGTCGGCGTAATTGCCGATCGCCGAGGAGTTCACGTACTGGTTGCCGCCCAGCGCCGTGAAGCAATCGGGGAACACCATGATGGTCGGCGCCATCCGGCGCTCGTGGATGAGGCGCGCGACCCGCTCGGGCACGTTCTCGCTGAAGTTCTTCCATGCGACGTGGGAGAGCCCCGAGCCCATGAATCCCACCAGGTCGTAGAGCGCGGGGAAGCGGCGGTTGCCGCTGCCCTCGTATTGCGGCGGCAGCCACACCGCGAGCTTCCTCACGTGCGGGTCCCGGAGCGGATTGTCGCGGAGGAGCTTCGAGTCGTGCTCGAGCAGCACGAGCGTGCCTGGCTGCCAGGCGGGTCGTTTCAGCGCCATGGCGGCATGCTAACCCAACCGCCTCAACCCTTTCCCTTCAGCAGGTTCGCGTTGCACTCGTCGCGCGCTTCGGCCCCGAGCTTGTCGCGATTGCGGATTCCCGGCGTGCCCGCAAGGATCGTGCGCAGGCGGCATCGCTGGACCGGGTCCTCGACGGTGGCGATCGCCTGGCTCGCCGTGAACCAGCCGTGCTCGGCGGAAGCGAGCGCCACGCGGCGCACGTGCGCTTCCTTGCTGGCCGAGTCGGGCTCGGCGGCAGCGCGCGACATCCAGTAGCGCGCGGCCATCGGGTCGTAGCCCCCGATCGGCGGGGCGAGGAAGACCAGGCCCAGCGCGACCAGCACGGCCGGGACGGCGGCGAACGCGGCCACGCGCAGCCAGCGCTTTCCCAGCATTTCGCGGAAGAACGCGCACAGCCCGAAGAGGACCGCCCAGCAGACGAGCGACCAGACGAGAAGCTCAACCATGGCCCTATTTTAAGTAATGATCACGCCGATGCCGAGGACGGCGAACACCAGCGCCGCCACGACGTGGACCTTGCGCACCGGCAGGCGCCGCGCGAGTTGCTCGCCGAAGATCGCGACCGGCGCGTTCGCGAGGACCATCCCGAGCGTGGTGCCCGTCACCACCGACGCGAACGACTCGAACCGTGCCGCGAGCGCCACGGTGGCGACCTGGGTCTTGTCGCCGATCTCGACCGCGAAGAAGAGGATCGTGGTGGTGAGGAGCACCCCTCCCAGGCGCCTCGAGGCGCCCGCGTCGCCCTCGAGCTTGTCGGGAATCAGCATCCACCCGGCCATCGCGAGGAACGAGATGCCGAGGATCCAGCGCATGGCCTGGTCGCCGACCTCCCGCGCGATCCAGGCGCCGAGCGCCGCCGCGATGGCGTGGTTCAACAGCGTCGCGATGAGGATCCCGAGGATGATGGGGCCGGGCCGTTTGAACCGGGAGGCGAGCAGCAGCGTGAGCAGCTGCGTCTTGTCGCCGATTTCCGCCAGGGCGACGATGCCGGTCGAAAAGAGAAGTGCTTCCAAATCCTGTGCCCAAAAAAAGGGCGCCGAGCGGCGCCCTCAAACGCTACGAAGCGACAGCCATGTGCGGCTGCCCTTCTTTTGATGGATCCCTACGCGGCCACCCGGCGCTTGTACTCGTTCGTGCGGGTGTCGATCTCGATGCGGTCGCCGGTCTCGCAGAAAGCGGGGACCTGGACCTCGTGGCCGGTCGCCAGCTTCGCGGGCTTGAGCACCTTGCCCGAAGTGTCGCCGCGCACCGCGGGCTCGGTGTACTTCACCT
>CAMPHL010000350.1 GCA_946885905.1 uncultured Pseudomonadota bacterium
GTCAACGAGCTCGCCAACAAGTTCAACGCTACGCAGAAGGACTACAAGGTGGTGCCCAGCTACAAGGGCAGCTATCCCGAGTCCATGACGGCGGCAATCGCCGCGTATCGCGCCGGCAACGCGCCGCACATCCTGCAGGTGTTCGAGGTCGGCACCGCCACCATGATGGCGGCCAGGGGCGCCATCGTGCCGGTGTACAAGCTCATGAAGGACGCCGACGAGCCGTTCAATCCCAAGGCGTACATCGGGCCGGTCGCGGGGTACTACACCGACTCGAAGGGCAACATGCTGTCCTTCCCCTTCAACAGCTCGACGGCGATCTTCTACTGGAACAAGGACGCCTTCAAGAAGGCCGGCCTCGATCCGAACAAGCCGCCGAAGACCTGGAAGGAGGTGCAGGAGTACGCCGACAAGCTGAAGGCCTCGGGCTCGCAGTGCGCCTACACCACGACGTGGCCTTCGTGGGTCCACGTCGAGAACTTCTCCGCATGGCACAACGTGCCCATCGGCACGAAGGAGAACGGGCTCGCCGGCACCGACACCGAGTTCAAGATCAACACCCCGCTGCACGTGCGCCAGCTCACCATGCTCGCCGACATGGCCAAGAAGGGGCAGTTCAGCTACGCCGGGCGCACCAACCAGGCCGGCGCCAAGTTCACCAGCGGCGAGTGCGCGATGATGACCGAGAGCACCGGCGGCCAGGCCAACGTGCGCCGCGGCGCCAAGTTCGACTGGGCGGTCACGCAGATCCCGTACTGGGACGACGTGAAGGGCGCGCCGCAGAACGCGATCATCGGCGGGGCCTCGCTCTGGGTGATGGGCGGCAAGACCAACAACGCGTACAAGGGTGTGGCCCGGTTCTTCACGTTCCTGTCGAAACCCGACGTGCAGATGGATTGGCACAAGGACACGGGCTATGTGCCGATCACGTACGCCGCCTACGAGATGACCAAGAAGAGCGGCTTCTACAACCAGAACCCGGGCGCCGAGGTGGCCGTCAAGATGCTCATGAACAAGCCGGCCACGCCGAACTCGAAGGGCCTGCGTTTCGGCAACTTCGTGCAGGGGCGCGAGGTGATCCAGGAGGAGATGGAAGCGGCCATCGCCGGCAAGAAGGACCCCAAGACCGCGCTCGACGACGCGGTCAGGCGCGCCAACGAAGTCCTGCGCAAGTTCGAGGCCTCGAACCGCTCGTAAGGGCGCCCGGAAGGGGCCTCGCGGCCCCTTCCCCTTTCCCGAGGTCAAGTTGGAAAAGCGGGTCGTCTTCCAATCGAAGTGGCTGCCGTACGCGCTGGTCGCGCCCCAGATCGCGGTCACGGTGATCTTCTTCTTCTGGCCCGCGCTCCAGGCGGTCTACTATTCGTTCATCCTGCAGGACCCCTTCGGGCTGTCCACACAGTGGGTCTGGTTCGAGAACTACGTGGCGCTCTTCAAGGACGAGCACTACCTCGCTTCCTTCCGCATCACCGCGATCTTCAGCGCGTGCGTAGCCGTCTCGGGCATCGTGATTTCGCTGCTGCTCGCCACCATGGCCGACCGCGTGGTGAAGGGAGCCGTGGGCTACAAGACCTTCCTCATCTGGCCGTACGCCGTGGCGCCCGCCATCGCGGGCGTGCTGTGGGCGTTCCTCTTCGCGCCCTCGATCGGCATCGTGACCTACGCGCTGCGCAAGATCGGCATCGACTGGAACTGGATCATCAACGGCGACCAGGCGATGCTGCTGATCGTCATCGCGTCGACATGGAAGCAGATCAGCTACAACTTCCTGTTCTTCCTGGCGGGCCTGCAGTCCATCCCGCGCTCGTTGATCGAAGCGGCGGCCATCGACGGGGCCACGCCCTTCAGGCGGTTCTGGACCGTGGTCTTCCCGCTCCTGTCGCCGACGACCTTCTACCTGCTCGTCATCAACATCGTCTATGCCTTCTTCGGCACCTTCGGCGTCGTGGACGCGACGACACAGGGCGGCCCCGCCACCGACACCCAGATCCTCGTCTACAAGGTCTACCACGACGGCGTGAAGGCCGCGGACCTGGGGGGCTCGGCCGCCCAATCGGTGGTGCTGATGCTGATCGTGATCGGCCTCACGATCGTCCAGTTCCGCTTCGTCGAGCGCAAGGTCCAATACTGATGCCGCGACCCGCATGGTAGAGAACCGGCCCTGGCACGACTTCCTCGCCCACGCCGTATTGATCGCCGGCGTGATCCTGGTGGCCTTCCCGCTGTGGGTAACGTTCGTCGCCTCGACGCTTCGCTACGAGGAGATCGTGAACGTGCCGATGCCGCTCCTGCCCGGCGACCAGCTGGCCAAGAACTACGTCCAGGTGCTCACTTCCGGCTCGGAACGCGGCTCTTCGGCGCCGGTAAGCGCCATGCTCTTCAACAGCACGGTGATGGCCCTGGGCGTGGCGATCGGCAAGATCGCGATCTCGATCATCTCGGCCTTCGCGATCGTCTATTTCCGCTTCCCGCTGCGCAAGCTCTTTTTCTGGATGATCTTCGTGACCCTGATGCTGCCCATCGAGGTGCGCATCATCCCCACCTTCAAGGTCGCGGCGGACCTGAACCTGCTCGATTCCTACGCGGGCCTCATATTGCCGGTGATCGCCTCGGCGACCGCCACCTTCCTGTTCCGCCAGTTCTTCCTCACCATCCCGGACGAGCTCGCCGAGGCCGCCCGCATCGATGGCGCGGGGCCGATGCGCTTCTTCTGGGACGTGATCCTGCCCCTGTCCAAGACCAACATGGCCGCCCTGTTCGTGATCCTCTTCATCGTGGGCTGGAACCAGTATCTCTGGCCGCTGCTCATCACCAGCCGCGAGGAGATGTACACGGTGGTGATCGGCATCAAGCGCATGATCGCCGGCGGCGACGCGACCACCGAGTGGCACCTCATCATGGCCACCGCGATGCTGGCGCTGCTGCCGCCGGCCCTCGTGGTGATCTCGATGCAGAAGTGGTTCGTGAAGGGCCTTGTGGACACGGAAAAATGAAGGGAGCCGGAATTGAATCGACATCGGGGCGGCCGTTGGGGCGGACGAGCGCCGCTCGACGGCGCTTGAAAGCGGGCAGCCGTGGCTGAGATCGTCCTCGAGGACGTAAAGAAGAGCTACACCAAGGGCGTGTTGGTGATCCATGGCGTGACCATGGAGATCGCCGACGGCGAGTTCATCGTGATCGTGGGCCCCTCGGGCTGCGGGAAGTCGACGCTGCTGCGCATGATCGCGGGCCTCGAGCAGATCACCGAGGGCACCATCTCGATCGCCGGCAAGGTGGTGAACCAGGTCGAGCCCAAGGACCGGAACATCGCCATGGTGTTCCAGAACTACGCGCTCTATCCGCACATGACGGTGTACGAGAACATGTCGTACGGCCTGCGCATCCGGCGCATGCAGGGCGACGAGATCAGGAGGCGGGTCGAGCGCGCCGCCAACATCCTCGAGCTCGGCAGCCTGCTGGCGAGGAAGCCGCGCGAGCTCTCGGGCGGCCAGCGCCAGCGCGTGGCGATGGGGCGGGCCATCGTGCGCGAGCCGGCCGCGTTCCTGTTCGACGAGCCGCTTTCCAACCTCGACGCCAAGCTGCGCGTGCAGATG